>JASHQG010000654.1 GCA_030037665.1 Acetobacteraceae bacterium | reverse complement strand
CGCCTGCTGATGGGAGGTCGCAGCGTGCAGCGGGAGGTTGGTGCCCCTGATGAACTCCGCTATCTGATCGACTACGCCATTCGCCTTTGGCCCGCACTGCACGACGTGAAATGGACGCACGCCTGGAGCGGCCAGCTTGCCATCACGCCCGATCACTATCCGCATGTGCACGAGCCGGACGAAGGGGTGGTCGTGTGCCTGGGCTACAACGGTCGTGGCGTGGCGATGAGCACAGCGATGGGGCCGCAAATTGCCCAACGCGTGATCGGTGGACGTCGTGCCGAGATCGACATGCCGGTTAGTACTATCCGGCAAATCCCGTTCCATGCCCTGTGGCGCTCTGCCATCCACGCGCGCATGATCTATGGCCGCCTCCGGGACTGGATCGGTCGGTGAATCCATCCGCTGTGTCCGGCAGAAGGCCGGCCACGACGGGGACGCAGGAGCGGAAACGCATGTTCGCTTATGTCGGCGGCTATACCACGCCGGACCGCGATGGCCGGGGTGACGGGATCCACGTTTATCGCATTGATCCGCAAAGCGGCGTGTGGGAGCTGTGCCAGCAGGTCGACGGCCTCGCCAATCCGTCGCTGTTCACGATCCGCAGTGACGGACGCGTGCTGTTTTCCGTTCATGGCGGGCGCGACCACGTCAGCGCCTTTCGCATCAGCCCTTCCGATGGCCACCTGACCCTGATCAGCCAGATGCCGTGTCACGGCAGCAATCCGGTAGACGCCGCGCTGGATAATGGCGCAAGGCACCTCGTGGTCGCGAACTACAGCAGCGGCACTGTTGCGGTCATGCCGCTGGAGCCGGACGGCAGGCTGCTGCCGGTCCATCAAACCCACGAACTGCGAGGAACGCCCGGTCCCGATCCGGTGCAGCAAAGCGCTTCGCATCCGCATGCCGTGATCTTCGATCCGACCGGGCAGTTCGTCATTGTGCCCGACAAGGGCTTTGACCGCACCTTCGTCTTTCGCTTCGACCACGGTGCCGGCCGCATCGAACCGACGGCCCAGGGCTGCATCGCGTCACGTCCCGGTGCCGCGCCGAGGCACTGCATCTTTCACCCCTCGCGCCCGGTCCTCTACGTGAATAACGAACTCGACTCTACCGTCACCGCGTTTGCCTGGAACGCGACTGATGGCACGCTGACTGAGCTGCAGGTCATCGGCACGTTGCCGCAGGGACATGCGGGCCGGAACACGACCGCTGAAATTGCCGTTACACTGGATGGGCGCTTTCTCTACGTATCGAATCGCGGCCACGACAGCATCGCGCGGTTCGCAATTGCCGATGATGGACGCTTGCGCCTTCTCGGCACCACGCCCAGCGGCGGCAAACGCCCACGCTTCTTCACATTTGATCCGACCGGCGACTCGCTGTTTGCCGCCAATCAGGAGGGCGACAACATCGTGGCCTTCCGCGTGGACAAAGCGAACGGCGACCTGGCGCCAACAGGTCAGGTCATCCCGGTTGGCAGCCCATCGGCCATCAGCTTCGTGGCGTGACAGTCTTGAAACCACGCCTTCCGTGGTCGGTGAGCGTGAGCCGCCATCTGCGCGTGAGCTGTCGAACGACGATTATCGCGCCATGTCTGACTGTGCAAAAACGGCCCGGGCGAGCACGGCTAGCATGGGCCGTTCGACGTTGGCTGCGCGCTGGCGAAGCAATCTGCGCTCGGAGAGTTCCTTGGCGCCCTGCACCTCGCAATGATTACGAAGTGGGAGACTGCAAATGGCAAACGATAGCCGCGTCGTGCTGGTGACCGGCGCACAGCAGGGCATCGGTGCAGCGACAGCGCTCGCATTTGCCGCGGCCGGCTACGATGTGGCGATCAATTGGCTGGACAATCCGGCGGCGGCGGAAGCCATTGCTCATCGGGTGCGAGCTGAGGGCCAGCGCGCGTTGACGCTGCGCACCGACGTGGCCGACGTCGAGCAGGTTGCCGCTATGGTGGATACCACCGTCAGTGGACTCGGCCGGCTGAACGTGCTGGTGAACAACGCGGGCGTATTCCCTCGTGTGAAGTTTCTCGAGATGACCGAGGCCGAATGGGACCTGGTCGTCGACATCAACCTGAAGGGTAGCGCATTCGCAGCGCAGGCGGCAGCGCGGGCAATGGTGGCAGCGGGGCGCGGCGGGTCGATCATCAATCTCAGCTCGCGGTCTTTGGCCGGAGCGGTCCTCGGCGTGCACTACTCGGCGAGCAAGGCCGGCGTGGTCGGTATGACGCGGGCGATGGCGCTGGCTCTTGCGCCGCATGGGATCCGTGTGAACGCTATCGCGCCGGGCCTCACAGATACCGCGCAGCCGCGCCACGGCAACACCGAGGACGAGCTCGCCGAGATGGCGAAGGCGGTGCCGCTGGGGCGCATGGCGCTGCCTGAGGAAATCGCCGCGCTGGGCGTGTTCCTGGCGTCGGATGCAGCGGCTTACATCACCGGGCAAGTCCACCACATCAACGGCGGGGCCTACCTGGGTTGAGGACGATGCCGGGCGCTCGCGCACGCGCACGCGGAGAGGCACCCGACGCATCGGTCATGCGCAAATTGCCGCGGTGTTGCGATAGCCCGTAAAATGCAGGTCGATGCCTGCAGCCCCGCTGCCGCGGACGCCTTCATTCTGTGACAGATGACCACCAAACATGACCGCACAGGATTGCAGCCCCACAATAGCGATGAGACAGAGAGCGATAATCATCACAGCGATACTCATGACAGTCCCCCTTGCTCTCGCCACTCGGACCACTGAAACTCAACGAATCCCCGATGTGTGATAAAACTGCCTCCCCGTCATTTCCCTCTGGTGGAGGGCAAGCAGAATCAGGAAGCCGAACAACGGCAATATCACGGGTGAGAGCAGGAACCCGCCAAACCCCGAGCGACGAAAGCGCGTACGCGCCGCAACGCCGACGGCAATGACCGAGAGGAGTCACAACGAGCCCGGGAACGAGAACAGATTCCTTCTTATGAGATAGTCTATCTGCTCCAGCGTGCTCATCATCATCGCAGACACCGTTGCGCCGGTCGTCAAAGCCGATCTCAAACGAGACGTCTGCTAGCGCACACCTGATTGCCCGCAAGCAGCCGGGCCGATCCGGCCAGGGTAGGGCCAATCATCGCTACCCTCTGTCGTCATGCCACCCGCCAAAGGCCCGTGCTGAGCAACACCTCCTCACCGCGGAAATAAGCGAGGTCTTGCTCTTCGCCTGCTGTGAGGCGACCGGCGCGCCAAGCCTCAAATATTGCTGGCATGGTGCCGTAATGATCCAGCAGCGCCATCCGGGTGTTCATCTGCCTGACCAGTTCCGGGTCGCGTTGCTGCTCTTGCTTCGCCATTGATTCCGTTCCGACTACCACCAAGGGTACAAATCCGTTTCACCATCTTTCGTAGCGTGAAATGATCCCGGTCAAGTCACACCCACCGAAACCAGCCGACTTTTAATGTCATGTCGTTATGCGGGACGCGAATGTCCGGCTGCGGTACTCGCCGGGCGTCAAGCCGAAACGATTCCGGAATACGACCGCGAAGTGCGTCCGGTTGAGAAAGCCGAAGGCCCGCGCGATGTCGGCAATGCGGCGGTATGCTTGCAGCGGGTCAGACAGTGCCGTCCGGGCCGCGAGCAACCGGCGTTCGGTCAACAAGCGATGGATGGACGTGCCTTCTTCCTGCGCCAGAAGTCGGTTGGCGTGACGTTCCGACAGACCGGCGGCGGCGGCGATGCTTGCCGGGTTCGCGTTCGGATTGGTCAACTGGCTGTCGATGGCGACGCGCAGCTTCAGCGTTTCGAAGCGCGACGCGGCCTCCAGCCGGGGCGTGACGCCGGTCAGCTGACCAATCGCGGCGACGATCAGATCACGCACCAGCTGGGGAAGCTGCCACGCCATGGTCGGGCTAAGGCCGGATGCCTCAGCCCGGACAATGTCACGCACGAAGGCAACCAGTAACGCAACGTCGCCCCGCAGCGGTAACGGTCGGTTGGTGACGTTTGCCGAAATACATCCCCCCAACAGCTTGCTCGGAATCCGCAAGAGCGTCCGGTCTATCGGCTCCCGGGAATGGGCAACCAGGTGAGGTTCCCGCGCGTCGATCAGGTACGCGTCGCTGCGGTTGGTTGCGAAGCTATGCCTGGCAAAGTCCAGATGAACGGGGCTGGACGGCAGGACCAGCAAGAACTCATCCGAACCCGCGCCGGGCGACGTGATCAAAGGCGATGCGCGGCAGGATACCAAGCCAAGGTCGCCCAGTGCGCCGACCTGAATGTCCGCGTAGAAGTTGCGGCGATCAAACGCCATGACCTTGCGGCGGCGAAATTGGCTGGCGACAACGTCCTGCCAATAATCGAACCGTTGCGCGGCCGGCACGTCAGCCGTCGAAAAAATCGTCCGCATCCGGGTTCCCTACGGCAAAAGCATCGAACTGACGTTCCAAGTCGTCGGCTGGCATCAATCGTCGGGCAAGTGGGGACGCCCAACATCAAGGTGGACATCGCCGCGTCCTGGCTGTCGTTGGAACAAAAACTGGTCATCAGTCGGGTCGATTATCTCTATTTCGAGTCGGACGGCGAAATCTGCAACTTCACGGTGACCCATGCCAGCGCGTTTTTGCCGGAAAAGTTCCGCAAGTCGAAGAAGCGGGCAGCGGCGACGCGTCGGGCCCGGTCGTCGGGCAGGGCGGCGCGACCCGCGTTCTATGCGGGCATGACGCTGGGGTAATGACAGGAGTGACGACACGCGGCAGCGGGTCATCAATATGGTTAGCCGGGGAGTCTTAACCCCGACGGACGACTTCAATCCGGACATCGGCTTCCAGCTGAACGAAGTCACGCTATTGAAGGGCGAAGCCAAGGCGACCGTGGAACGGGCGACAGTGCGGTGGCAACCCTATTCGAGCGGACGAGAGGGGGGATCGAGACAACCGTGCTCTCGCCGTGCCTCTGCGACTTCAACGAGGACCTGCGCAGTCGGGGCGGATGCGCTGCGGGCAGCCAGTCACACGCAACCCGTGGCGCAGGACGTCGCCCGTTTCATGGAGCTCGCGGCCTGACCGGGACGAGGGTGCGTTTTCGGCAGGCCCGTCGCCGCATGGTCGGTTGGTCTGCTTGCCTTCACCATCGACGAGGCCCGCGCCCGCGGCCTTCCTGAGAGGGCGATCGGGCGGCAAGCGGCCTGGACCGGCAACCTCGGAGGCTGGCTATTTTCCGTCGGCGGCGGTGCCGCCTCTACATCGCGAAGCAAAATAGCGGGCCTCCTTCGGCCCTTCGCTGGCGCTTCCGTCCTTTGCTCCGCTGCCGGTGCAGGTCCGTGGCGCCCACCGCATTCGTCGCCGTGAACGCCGCAATGACGCGGCCAATCCGACGAAGGAAAGCCGCAATGACCACCGACCATGACGACGACGCGTTCGAACCCCGCCACACTTCCTCCGCGACTGCGCCGGTCCTCCACGAACTTCGGCGTTACCGCTATGGTCCGTTCCAGGATGAACCTGATCCCCGGCATCTCCCCGAAGCGCGAATTCTGGCGGACACCATCGCCGAGCTCTTCGATCCCCTTGTGGTGGCGCTGAGCGACACCCGACTCGAGCCCGACCTCGAAGACCTGCTCTGGTCGGCCGTGAACGTGTTTCATCGCGCGACGGACCGCATCGAACGCGAACTCGACGGCAACGAGCTGGCGCAACGACGTTCGCAGCGCGAACAGGATGGCTCGGACGTGAAATCCGTCGAGCTGGAGCGTCTGACGGCAGAAGGGCAGACGCTCATCGAACGCCGCAACGCTTTCGAGCTGATGCGCAATGACGCCGCCGAACATTTCGAGCGCCACCCGCATACGGGTTGGCGGCCAACGCACGGCTCGAAGGTGAACCACCACAATCTCACCTCGGCGATGATCGACAGCCAGGACTTTCTCGCGGCGAAGAAACGCGCTGACCATCGAGCGCTGCTGCCCACAGGGCCGAAGATCGCCTTCAGTGGCGGGCGTGACTTCAATGATCACCGGGTGATCTGGGCCAAGCTCGATCAGGTCCACGCGAAGCACCCGGACATGGTGCTGCTGCATGGCGGAAGTCCCAAGGGCGCTGAACTGACCGCCGCGAAATGGGCCGACAACCGCAAGGTGCCGCAGATCGCCTTCAAGCCGGACTGGACGAAGCACGCCAAGGCTGCGCCCTTT
>JASHQG010000653.1 GCA_030037665.1 Acetobacteraceae bacterium | reverse complement strand
CCCGACGTCCGGCACCGGCATCACCGCAATGCATCTCAGGCCGCGTTGCAGCGCCTGCGAGTCCAGCCATCGAAGCCCGACGAACAGGCGCGCCGCGGCCTCCCTCGCGTCACGCGATTCGCTGAGACTGAACGTCGCACCAGCACCCGCGAGCGGCGGTCCGAACGCGAGCAGTGCCTCGGTCGCCCGCACCTCATGAGCATCGAGACGCACCGGACATTGCGGTGCGTAGTGCGATGCCAGCATGCCCGGCGAACGCGCCGCGGCGCCGGGCGTCGCGCCCAGCACAACCGGGCCGATCAGCGCCTCGATTGCCTCACGCGTCGCGCCGCCCGGGCGCAGCAGCCGCGGCTCAGCGCCACTCAGATCGAGCACGGTGGATTCGACGCCGACCGCGCAAGGGCCGCTGTCCACCACGGCATCGATGCGCCCGCCCAGCCCTTCCATGACATGCTGTGCCGCGGTGGGGCTGACCTGGCCGGAACGGTTCGCTGACGGCGCCGCTACAGGCCGCCGCACGGCGCGCAGCAGCGCCAGTGCCACATCGTGCGCGGGCACACGCACGGCAAGCGTGTCCAGCCCGGCCCCGGTCAGCAGCGCCACAGGGCAATCGGGACGACGTCGCAGCACAAGCGTGAGTGGACCAGGCCACAGCGATGCCGCCAGCCGTCGCGCCGCATCATTCGGCGTGACGTGACCGAAGGCGGCGTCCGGGGTGGGGTAATGGCAGATCAGCGGGTTGAAGCGCGGTCGCTGCTTGGCGGCGAAGATGCCTGCCACCGCCGCGGCGTTCGTTGCATCGGCGCCAAGTCCGTATACTGTTTCAGTTCCAAACGCGACGAGCCGGCCCGCGCGCAGGAGCGCCGCAGCACGCGCGATGCCGGTCCCGTCGGCGCGCAGAAATTCGGTCGCGCGGTGTTCATCCATCGGCGAGGCAATAGCCGTGCGGCCCGGCGGTGGCTACAGTCCGGACAAACAGCGATCGCAGAGGAGTGCCGTTACCATGCTGGAAATCGGCTTTGCCAAGCCCGTCCTGCCCACATCGGGCGCGGTGGTTCTGCTGATCGCCGAGGAGGAGAGGCCGGGCGGGCTGTGGCAGCAGGCCGACGCGGCGACCGGCGGGGCGATCAGCCGCGCCCTCTCGGCGGCTGAGTTCAAGGGCGGCAAGGGCAAGACCTGCACGGTCCTTGGACCGGGTGGTGACCTGACACGGGTCGTTGCCGTGGGCCTCGGCAAACGGTCGGATCTCAATCCGCGGATCCTGCAGGATGCCGGAGGCGCCGCCGCGGGCGCGCTCGCACGCGAAGCAATCGCGTCGATTGCCGCCGACGGATTGTCGGCGACACAGGCGGCCGAAGTGGCGTTCGGTGCCACGCTGAACGCCTACCGCTTTGACCGCTATCGCACCAAGGAAAAGCCGCAGGACAAGCCGAAGCTCGCCGCGCTCTCGGTGCTGACCGGCGATCCCTCCGGCGCGGCCGACGCGTGGCAGCCGCTGGCTGGTGCCGCCAACGGCGTGTTCCTCACCCGCGACCTGGTCAGCGAACCGGCCAACGTGCTCAATCCGGCCGAGATGGCGGACCGCTGCCGCCAGCTGAAAGCGCTCGGCGTGAAAGTCGAGGTGCTGGGCCCTCAGGAAATGCGCGCGCTCGGTTTCGGTGCGCTGCTGGGCGTCGCGCAGGGGAGCGTCAATGAGCCGCGCGTGGTGGTGATGCGCTGGGACAACGGCGGCGCGGCCAGGCCGGTGGCGTTCATCGGTAAGGGCGTGACCTTCGACACCGGCGGCATTTCCATCAAGCCCGCCGGCGGCATGGAGGACATGAAGTGGGACATGGCCGGCGCAGGTGCGGTGGTCGGCTTGATGGCGGCGCTGGCCGGGCGGAAGGCGAGGGTGAACGCGGTCGGGGTGGTCGGGCTGGTCGAGAACATGCCGTCCGGATCGGCCCAGCGGCCCGGTGACGTGGTGAAGAGCTATTCCGGGCAGACGATCGAGGTGATCAACACCGACGCGGAAGGCCGGTTGGTACTGGCGGATGTCATCTGGTACTGCCAGCAGAAATTCGATCCGCAGTTCATGGTCGATCTGGCGACGCTGACCGGCGCGATCATTATCTCGCTCGGACACGAGCATGCCGGGTTGTTCAGCAACGACGACGCGCTGGCGGAAAAGCTGCTGGCTGCTGGCAAGGAGACCGGTGAGAAACTATGGCGCATGCCGCTCGACGAGGCATACGACAAGCAGATCAAGTCGGAGATCGCCGACATGAAGAATATCGGCGGCCGGCCGGCCGGTTCGGTGACGGCAGCGCAGTTCATCCAGCGCTTCGTCAACGACAAGCCATGGGCGCACCTGGACATCGCCGGCATGGCGTGGTCGTCCAAGGACGCGCCGACGGTGCCGAAGGGTGCGACCGCGTTCGGCGTGCGTCTGCTCGATCGCCTGGTGGCAGCATATTACGAGACCTAGTACGCCGCGCCCGCGAAGCGGGAGACCGGGACACGACACGTCGATGCGGGAGAGGCGAGCGGTCAGGGCGCTTTGTGCGATCGGTTTCTCTCCCGCCGCTTTGCGACGGCGCTGCCCGCGCGGCGCGCGGGGGAGGCATTGGTCCTGAGTGACATCGGTTTCTATCACCTGACCCGTTCCGATGTGCGGCACGCGCTGCCGCAGCTTCTCGCGCGCGCGCTCGCGGCAGGAAAGCGAGCGCTTGTTCTTTGCCCGGATGCGGACACGGTGAAGGTGATCGACCAGTCATTGTGGCAGGCTGACGATCCCTGGCTGCCACATGGCAGCGCTGCCGATGGCGATGCGGACCTGCAGCCCATCTGGCTTGCAACGGACGAACCCGCCGCGAACGGCGCGCAATTCCTATTCTTGGTAAACGGCGCAACCTCCGCGCAGCTAGACGCTTTTGAGCGTGTCTTCGACATGTTCGATGGCAACGACGGTGCCGCCGTGGACGCGGCGCGCCAGCGCTGGACCAACGGCAAAGCGGCGGGTCACACGCTTACCTACTGGCAGCAGACCCCGCGCGGCTGGGAAAAGAAATAGGCCACGTCCCGCGGTGCGCCGCCCCGGGCATTGCGGTGCGGCGCCGCCGGCTTTACATCGTACCCACTCCCAACACGCGGAGAGGTGCCGGCGAATGGACCTCAAGGACCACATCCGAGGTATCCAGGACTTTCCCAAGCCTGGCATCCTGTTTTACGACATCTCCACGCTGCTCCGCGATGCCGATGCCTGGCAGGTCGCGATGGGCCGGATGGCCAAGGCGGTCCGCGCCTATCAGCCGGACCTGCTGGCGGGTGTGGAAAGCCGCGGCTTTCTGATCGCCGCCCCCCTCGCGCTCAAACTTGGTTGCGGCTTCATCATGCTGCGAAAGCGCAACAAACTGCCCGGCGAGACCGTCAGTCTGAACTATGAGCTGGAATACGGCAGCGACCGCATCGAGGTGCAGGCCGACGCCGTTGAACCCGGCCAGCGGGTCGTGGTCGTGGACGACCTCCTGGCAACCGGCGGCACCATGTCCGCCGGCATCGCCCTCTTGCGCAAGGTCGGTGCGGTTGTGCCTGCGGCCGCGGCGCTGATCGAGCTGAGCTTCCTGAACGGCCGCTCTCGCCTCGACGTCCCGTGCGAGGCGCTTGTCTCCTACGACGAGTAGAAGCCGACTTCACTTTGATCTCACGCGCGCGTCGGCTAGGAGGGCACGCGGGGCCAAAAAAGACCCCCGCGTGGAGACCAGGAAATATGGCTGAAATCCCACCGTCGCCGCATCGGCGCCGCGTGCTGCGCGCGCTTGCAAGCCTTCCGGTTCTCGGCAGGGCAGGGTTGGCGTCGGCTGCGCCTGTTCCGCTCGTTGCCACCCCGCAGGATCAGGTCCGCTTCCCCGATGGCGCGACGATGCTGGTGGCCGGACCGAGCGGCGGTCTGATGGCGCAATGGTGCCGCGCCATACGGCCAACGCTGGCGCAGTCCCTGGCGCCGGGACTGCCGGTCCGGCAGACGAACGTCGGTGGTCCGGATGGCGTCACGGGCGCCAACGAGTTCGACGCGAGAATCATGCCGGACGGACGCACCGTCCTGCTCACGCCCGGCGATGCGGCGATCACCTGGCTGGTCGGTGATCCGCGCGCCAAGTTCGACGTGACGCACTGGGTGCCGGTGATGGCCTGCGTCACGCCCGCCGTTGTTGTCGCTCGTGCGTCGGCATTCGCCGTGCCCGGCGTGATCCGCGTCGCGGCGACGACGCCCGCCGGTCTGCAGCTGCCGGGACTACTGGCCATCGAGCTGCTCGGCCAACGGGCGCAGCTTGTACGCGTGTTCCAGGATGAACGCTCGCTGCGCGAGGCATTCGCGCAAAATGCGGTCGACGCGGTGCTGCTGCGTGGCCATCATGTGCCGCAGCATGCCGGTGCATTAGCTCAGGTCGGCGCCGTGCCGGTTTTCACGCTCGGCTCGATCGACGCGCTCGGGCGGCTGGTGCGCTGCGCGCAATTCCCCGACCTGCCGAACCTGCCTGAATTCTACGCTCGGCGCCGCGGCAGCATGCCAGGCGGACCATTGTTCGAGGCCTGGCGCGCGGCGGCGATTGCGGCGCAGCTTGAGTTCGGGATGGAGCTGCTCACTGTGACGCCTGCCGATATGGTGGCGTTGTGGCGTCGCGCCGGTGCCGAGGCATCCAGGGCATTGGACGTTGCAGCACTGGCGCGGTCGTTCGCCGTGCGGCCGATCGGCGGTCCCGAGGCGACGGCCACGTCCGCTGCGCTCGCCGTCGACGCCGCGGCACTTACCAGTCTGCGCCAATGGCTGACCGAGCGATTCAACTGGCATCCGTTGTAGCGATCGACGGACTGTGTGGCGTCCTGTAGCATCCGTGCGGAAGCAAGCGGCCGCAGCGAGGAACGCGCATGCGACTTTGGTATCAGAGCATGTCCCGCCAGACCGAGTGGGGTGGCTATCCGCGCGTGCTGCGCGAGACACTCGATCGCGTGCGCGATCCGGATACCGAAATTCATGTGGCGGGGATTACCGACATCGGCGGCACCGGCGATCAATTCCGCTATCTGGAGTACCTGGAGACCGGCGAGGTACTGAAGAACGTGCAACGCGCGGTGCGCGAGGGCTTCGATGCATTCCTGATCGGCAACATCGCCGATCCCGGCTTGCGCGAGGCGCGTGAGATCGCCGATATCCCCGTGCTGGGTCTCTGCGAATCGGCGATGCATGTTGCATGCATGATGGGGGCGAACTTCTCGTTCGTGACCATCAATGAGAAGTTCACGCCGCGCATCGTCGAGAACGTGGCGCGCTACGGGCTCCGCGAACGCTTCGCCGGCGTTAGCCGCATGGCGATCGAGCGGATCACCGATCTGGGCCCTGGATTCGACGATCCGGAAGCGCGGACGCTCATCCTCGGGCAATTCAATGCGGCAGCGCGCAAGAACACCGAGGCCGGTGCCGAAGTGGTTATCGCCGCCGGCGGTGTTGTGATGGCACTCCTGGCACACGCCGGTGTGCATGAAACCGAGGATGGCGTGCCGATCCTGAACGGCATCGCCAACCTGTTGAAGCTCGGGGAGGCAACCGTGAAGCTGAACCGCATCATGGGCGGACGCTTTACCTCGAAAAAATGCGCCTATGCGCCGCCACCGCCAGACCAGATCGAGACATTCCGCACATTCTACGGCGCGGACATCTATCCAACGGTGAAAGCGCGGTGAGGAACCGCCAAACGAGACCGACCTATGGCCCTGACCCTTCGCTCTGCCATTGCCTCCTACCCGCACGCCGTCGGTCTCAAGGATGGCCGCGTGCAATCGGATCGCGTGCGCTTCGACTTCGAGGAGATGCCGCAGATCACGCGATCGTTCCGCCGCATGGTCCGCACGTTCGACTTCGACCTCTGCGAGATCGCGCTCACCACGCTCGCCCAGGCACACGCGTACGGCAAGCCGATCACCGGCCTGCCGGTCGTGTTGATGCGCGGCTTCCATCATGGCGCACTGATCTGCCGGCGTGACTCGGCGATCCGAGGGCCGGCCGATCTGATCGGCAAGCGCGTCGGTGTGCGCGCGTTCTCGCAGACGACCGGGGTGTGGCTGCGCGGTATCCTGCTGCAGGAATACGGCGTCGATCATCGCTCGATCACGTGGGTCACCGCCGAAGACGCGCACGTGCTCGAATACACCGATCCGCCGAATTCACAGCGGATCGCATCCGGCAAGGACCTCTCTCAGATGCTGATGGCGGGTGAGATAGACGCGGGCATCGCGCTGCCCGGTCTGGATTCGGCGGCGGTCCGCACGGTGATCCCGGATGCCGACACCGCGGCCGCGGAGTGGTATCGTCGCAGGGGCGTCTATCCGGTGAACCACGTCGTCTGCCTGCGCAATGATCTGCTTGTCGCGAACCACTGGCTGGTCGCGGAACTCGTGGACCTGTTCGATGCGGCGAAGCGTGCGGCACGCGAGCCCAGCGCGGAACGCCGCTGGGCACCGATCGTCGGCGATGATGTGCTGCCCTACGGACTGGCCGCCAACCGGCGCGGCATCGAGCTTTGTACAGAATTTGCGGCCGAGCAGGGACTCACGCCGCAAGCGTATCGCGCGGACGAGTTGTTCACCGCGACCACGACATGAATCGAGGAGCGTCAACATGGAAATCCCTCGCCTGAACGGTGCGATCAAGGCATTGGCGTCCGGCAAACCGACCTTCGTGCCATTCTCTCCCGGCGAGGTCGGCAACGCGGTCAATATGAGCGCCACGGCGTTTGACGGGGTGGTGTTCGAGATGGAGCACAATCCGTACGACATCAAGGCGCTGCGCGACTGCATGCAGTACATGCTGAACCGGCGGCAGATCGCGACGTCCGGCAGCATTGCACCGGCGGTCACGCCGTTCGTGCGCATCCCGCCAAACGGCGGAGAACACAGCCAGTGGATTGCCAAGCAGGTGCTCGATATCGGGGTCTACGGCATTGTCTGGCCGCACGTCAGTACTGTTGATGATGCGCGCAACGCAGTGATGGCGTGCCGCTATCCGCGGCCGCGCGAGGCGAAGTATTACGATCCGCCGGGCCAGCGCGGGGACGCGCCGCGAACCGCCGCGCGCTACTGGGGACTGACCGATCAGGAGTACTATAAGCGCGCCGATACCTGGCCACTCAATCCGGACGGTGAGATTCTTGTGGTGATCATGTGCGAAGAGAAGCGCGCGATCGCCAATCTGCCCAAGATGCTGGAGCAGGTGCCGGGGATCGGGGTGGTGCTGATCGGCGAGGGCGATCTGTCGCAGGACCTCGGGCATCCCCGACAGTACGACCATCCGACCGTGGATTCTGCGATCAGGGAGATTCTCGAGATCTGCAAGGCGCACAACGTGCCGTGCGGGCATCCTCACGTGGATACGAAGAACGTGGAGAAGCTTCTGGAAATGGGCTTCCGCTGGCTCATGCCCGGGCCGACGACGTCGTATGCGGCGCTGGACCTGGGAAGGAAGGCGAGCGGACGCGTGTGAGAAAACCGCGGCCGCGTCGCGCGAGACATCGCGCCGCGAAGCCTCGACGGTGAGGCGCCACCGCGCGTGGTTCGTGCTGGGTGTCCCCACTCGCTGCTCTCCGCCGGCAGAGGCGTACGAGCCTACTCTGCCGCCATCGCCTTCGGGGGCAGCAGCGCGGCGGTCAGGTCGGAGATCCGCGGCAGACGTTCCAGCCCGCGCAGCATCGCCAGCAGCTGGCGCGCCGCGCCGGCCGGCAGGACGCGCGAGGCGCAGTCGAGGAACTTTGCCTCCAGCAATTCCGCCGGCAGCGGATCATTGGACCCGCGCCCGATCGCCGCGCCAACACGTTTCGTGAGCACTCGCCCGTCCGTCAGCGTCACGCGCACTTCGGCGCCGAAGTGCTCAGACGAACCTATCGACATGTCCGGATGCGGTGCGGCGTGAATACGCGGCAGCAGCGCCTGAACCGGCGGCGTGCGATAGGCGTCATGTTCGAAATGCTGGAGCACGACCCGGCGTTCGAGCAGCGCGCGCGCCAGGCAATATTGCACGCTGAATTTCGCATCCAGATCGCTGTTCGGTTCAGGCCGGTTGGTGTGCGCCAGCCGTCGCGGATGGGTCCATGAATCGACGCGCGCCACCATCGCCGGTGTGACGTCATGTTCCTTGACCAGCGCCAGCATCGCGTCCACCGCCGGATGCGTGCTGCCACAGCAGGGATACTGCTTGATGCCGACACCGGGCTTCACGATGTCCCAGGGCGTTCCCCAATCGCGCAGGATCGCGTCCGCATCGAAATGGCCCGCGCCGTTGAACACGGCCAAAAAGCCCTGCTTGTGTTCGAACGCCCCCGGGTGGGCGGTGAACCCGTCCGCGGCAAGCATCGCCGCAAGCAGGCCGTTGCGCGAGCAATGCCCGACATGCAGCGGCTTCGTCATCGTCCCGAAATTTGCCTTCACGCCGGAGGCGAATGAGGCGGCCAGACCCAGCGCTATGGCCGTTTTCCTGACTGGCAGCCCCATGAGCTGGCAGCACGCGGCCGTCGCACCGAACACGCCAAGTGTCGCGGTGGGATGCCATCCCTTCTCGTAGTGATGAAAGTTCACGCCGCGGCCGATGCGTGTCTCGGTTTCAAATCCGGTGACGAACGCGGTCAGGAAGGCACGGCCGTCGATGTCGCGCGTCTCGGCCAGCGCAAATATCGCAGGCAGCAAGGGGGCAGAGGGATGCCCGCCGAGCGTGTTGCTGACATCATCATAATCCAGCGCATGCGACGCGGTGCCGTTGATCAGCGCCGCATCGAGAGGTGGTGCGCGGCGATCGGTGCCGAAGATCAGACTCGGACCGTTCGAGGCGCCTGCCGTCGTCACGCGGTCCACGATGCGTGCGCACGGCTCGACCGAGCCCGCGAGCGTGCAGCCGACCGTGTCGAGAATCGCGGTCTTCGCCCAGTGCAGCGCTTCGGGGGGCAACGCCTCGTAGCGGACGCCGGCGATATGTTCAGCCAATCCTTCGGCGATCGTCATCTCTCTCTCCCGCGGTCTGCGCCGCATGTTCGGCAAGGTGCCCAGTACCGTCGATTGCTGTGCTGAGCCGGCGCACCAACGCCATCGCATCAGATTCCACGACGTTGGTGAACCCGAGCAGCAGCCCCTGCCCGCAATCATGCGCGATCGCCAGGCTGGACAATGCGGCCGGCGCCAGCCCGGCTTCGGCCGCGCGCCGCGCGAGCGTGCCGTCGTCCGTCGCGCCGGCGAAGCGGGCAAGCAGATGCATACCGCCGGCGGCGAGCTCGACCGCGACGCGATCGTCGAAGGTCTCGGTCAGTGCCTCGACCAGCGCGCGTCGCCGCGCGGCATAGAGCGTGCGCATCCGGCGGAGGTGACGCGCGAAATGCCCCTCCGTCATGAATGTGGCGACCACCCGCTGTGGCAGCACCGGCTGGCCCCACTGCAGCAGTCGCGATGCGCGCTGCAACGCCTCGGAGAGCTCGTCCGGCGCTACCAGGTAGCCAAGCCGCAATCCGGGAAACAGCACCTTGCTGAAGCTGCCCGCATAGAGAACGCGACCCGCACGATCGAGGCTCTTCAGCGCGGGCAAGCGATGGCCGGTGTAGCGGAACTCGCTGTCGTAATCGTCTTCCAGCACCCAGGCGCCCGCGTCAGCCGCCCAGGCCAGCAGAGCGAGCCGCCGTGGCAGCGTCAGTCCAACGCCGAGCGGGCACTGATGCGTCGGTGTCACAACGGCGAGCTTGGCACGCGGGGCGGCCGCGATAGCCGCGGCGACGCGCATGCCGTCGCGATCCACTCTGACCGGCACCAGGCGTGCGCCGGCGGTTTCCAGCGCCTGGCGCGCCGGCGGGTAGCCCGGATCCTCGATCCAGACCGGATCACCGGGACGCAGCAGCACGTGCGCCACCAGTGTCAGCGCGCCCTGGAAGCCGCCGGTGATCAGCACCTGCTCGGCGGTGCAGACGACGCCGCGCGAGACGCCGAGATAGGCGGCGATCGCCTCGCGCAATGGCAAATGTCCCGCGGGATCCGGGTAGGCCAGGTCGGCGGTGGCGATGCCACGCATCGCGCGCACGCTCAGCGTGGACCAGAGCTTGCGCGGAAATGCGTCAAGCGCCGGCAGGCCCATCCGAAACGGTAAAGACGTGTTCGGCACGGCGAGCGGACGCCTGGCAAACGGTATAGGACACTGTACCGGCTGCGGTCTGTCCGACAGTGCCTTCGACACGATCGTCCCCGCCGGGCCGCGCGGTTCCAGCGTGCCCTCGCCCGCCAGGATCGCATAGGCCGCATCGACGGTGCCGCGCGCGACGCCAAGCTGCCCGGCCAGACTGCGTGCCGAAGGCAGCCGCACGCCCGGAGCGAGGGTGCCCACGGCGATGGCATCGCGCAGCCGGTTCGCGATCTGCTGCGACAGCGGTCCGCCAGCCACCCGGTCGAGCGTGATTGTGGCGCTCATGGCCCAGACCGTATGCCCGTTCTTGGCCCTGGCGTGTAGGTCATGCGCGTCGCCAGATGCCGTCGGTCGGTCACCTCGAGGGCGGATGGAGCATCATGCAAGCACGGCTGAATGTGATGGAGCTGGCGCCGGACGCCTATGCGGCGCTGCGCGGGGTCGAGGCGTATCTGCGAAGCTGTGGCCTCGAGCACGCACTGCTCGAGCTCGTGAAGGTGCGTGCCTCGCAAATCAACGGCTGTGCCTATTGTCTGGATATGCATAGCCGCGATGCCCGCCAGCGCGGCGAGGCCGAGCAGCGGCTTTATCTGCTGAATGCATGGCGGGACTCGCCCCTTTACAGCGAACGCGAACGCGCCGCACTGGCCTGGACAGAGTGTCTGACCCTTGTGGCCTCGCAGGGTGCGCCGGACGCGGTCTATGAAGCGCTGCGGCGTCACTTCTCGCCGGTGCAGATCGTCAGCCTGAGCACAGCGATCGGTATGATCAACCTCTGGAACCGGCTGATGATCGGTATGCGCGCGCAGTACGCGCCGCGCCCGCCGGCGGCGGCATGAGCGTTCTGTCGGGGGTTGACCGCCCGCCGTGGCCGACCGTTCCTGCCAGTACCGGGGCCTCATGCCGGACATGGTCCGGGCGTGCTGTGCTGCAGCAGTGTGCCGCGATGGCGCGGCAACGCGAACCACGATGGGATGACACATGCGCGCGATCCTCTATCTGACCTGCAGCCCCAAGGGGCAGTTCGCGTTCAGCCGACTTATGGCCGACGAACTGCTCGCCCGGCTGATTGAGTCCAATCGGAATGCTCAGGTCGTCCACCGCGATCTCGCGACCGATCCGCCGCCTGTGCCGGACGCAGCGTTCAGCGCGGCGGTGCTCTCCGCCGCGCCGGCCGACGACCCGGCGTTTGCCACCTCGGAAATTCTGATCGGCGAACTGGAACGCTGTGACGCATTGGTCATCGCCACACCGATGCACAATTATGGGGTGCCGGCCGTGCTCAAGGCGTGGATCGATCAGGTCGTGCGCATCCGACGCAGTTTTCAGAGTACGCCGGCCGGTAAGGTCGGCGTGCTGCGCGACCGGCCGGTTTTTGTTGTGGTCGCCTCAGGTGGCTGGTTCACCGGTCCGTCGCCTTCCGGGAGCCCGGCACAGCCCGACTTCCTCACACCCTACCTGAGCGCCGCGCTGGGTACGATCGGCCTCAACGATCTTGCTTTCATCACGCTCGAAGGCCTGACCCGCGGTGCCGACGGGGCGGAGCGTGCGCTGGCATCTGCCCGGACCCGGCTCGCTCACCTGGTTCCCCTCTCGCCCATGTCTGAGACGCGTCCCAGCGCCCCGATCCCGTCGCGTTGACCCGTTCAGGTCGCACGGGTAAGCCACTGCAACGGCTTAGCGCCGGGGAACACATGACGGGAGCGATCCGTGAGGGACGTACGCGACGCGCTCATGGTGGCGCGGAACACTGACGGCAAGCTGATCAGCCGTCCGCTCTCTCCGCATCTGCAAATCTACCGCTGGCCGTTGAGCATGATGCTCTCGATCGGCCATCGCGCGACCGGCATTGCGCTCAGCGTCGGGGCGGTGCTGCTGACTTGGTGGCTGGTGGCGGCGGCGGCGTCGGACCGGGCGTTTGCCGCGGTGCAATGGTTCCTGGGGTCCTGGATCGGCATCCTCTGTCTGTTGGGATGGTCCGCCTCGCTTGTCTTTCACCTGTGCTCCGGCTTGCGCCATCTGGCCTGGGACGCGGGTTATGGCTTCGAAAAGCCCACTTACAATAAGACCGGATGGGCCGTCGTGATCGCCACCGTGGCGGTCAGCCTCGTGGTCTGGATTGTCGGGTTCGCGGTGTGGTGAGGGTGGAACATGCCTAACGGTAAGGTCCCGCATCTCGACATGCTGCGCTCCCCGCTCGGGCGAGCGCGCGGACTGGGATCAGCCCGCGCCGGCGCTGGCCATTGGTGGGCGCAGCGCATAACGGCGCTGGCCCTGGTGCCGCTCAGCCTCTGGTTCATCTGTGCCGCAATCCGGCTGGAAGGGGCGAGCCGTGCGGACGTCGCCTATTGGCTGCGCGCGCCGGTGCCGATCGTGTTGATGATTTCCTTGGTGATCGCCACCTTCTATCACCTGCAACTGGGACTGCAGGTGGTGATCGAGGATTACCTCCAGAGCGATGCACTGCGACTGGCCTCGATCCTGCTGGTCAAGGCGGCGGCGTTCGTGCTGGCGCTGGCCTGCATCGTTTCGGTGCTGCATCTCGCCATCTGAAGGAACCCCGATGAACGCGATCACGCTGCCATCGTCGCGCGCCTACAACATCGTCGATCACACCTACGACGTGGTGGTGGTCGGCGCCGGCGGCTCCGGCCTGCGTGCCACGTTCGGCATGGGGGCTGCCGGATTGAAGACGGCCTGCATCACCAAGGTGTTCCCGACGCGCAGCCACACCGTTGCCGCGCAGGGGGGCGTCGCCGCCTCGCTCGGCAATATCGGTCACGACGACTGGCGCTGGCACATGTACGATACGGTCAAAGGGTCGGACTGGCTCGGCGACCAGGATGCGATCGAATACATGTGCCGCGAGGCGCCGACCGCGGTGTACGAGCTGGAACATTTCGGGGTGCCGTTCAGCCGTACCGAGGCCGGCAAGATTTATCAGCGCCCGTTCGGCGGCCACATGACCCAGTTTGGCGAGGGGCCGCCGGCGATGCGCGCGTGCGCAGCCGCGGACCGCACTGGCCACGCCATCCTGCACACGCTCTATCAGCAGAGCCTGAAGCACGATGCGGAGTTCTTCGTCGAATATTTCGCGCTCGACCTGATCATGGACGAGGAAGGCGTCTGCCGCGGCGTGACTGCCTGGTGCCTGGAGGACGGAAGTATCCACCGTTTCCGCGCGCAGCTTGTGGTGCTGGCGACCGGCGGTTATGGCCGCACCTATCTCTCCTGCACCTCGGCGCACACCTGCACCGGCGATGGCAACGGCATGGTGTTGCGCGCCGGACTGCCGTGCCAGGACATGGAGTTCGTACAGTTCCACCCGACCGGCATCTTCCCGGCGGGCTGTCTGATCACCGAAGGCGCGCGTGGCGAGGGCGGCTATCTGACGAACGCGGAAGGCGAACGCTTCATGGAGCGTTATGCGCCGAGCGCGAAGGACCTCGCGAGCCGCGACGTGGTGTCGCGCTCGATGACGGTCGAGATCAACGAAGGTCGCGGCTGCGGTCCCAACAAGGACCACATCATGCTGCACCTCGAGCACCTGGGTGCCG
>JASHQG010000652.1 GCA_030037665.1 Acetobacteraceae bacterium | reverse complement strand
CGCACGCCGTCGGCCAGCATGGTGCCCCATTCCGCTAGGAGACCGCGCGGATCGCGCACCGCGCGGGCCCGATAGGCGGCCGACTTGTACCAGAACGGCGGGTAACCAAGAACTGCGCGCGGATAACAACTGCACAGCGTACACACGACGAGGTTGTGCGCGCTCGCGGTGTTCTCCAGCACACCGAGCGGCGGCATTCCGCGCATCGGAATGCCGAGCTCCTCGGCCGCTTTCGATCCATCCTCCAGGAGCCGGGCGCGGTACGCCGGATCGGTCCACGCCTTCGCCACCATGCGAGCGCCCTGGCCTGGATTGGCCCGATCGGTGATGGCGATGCGTTCGGCGATTTCCGCCGCAGACGCGATGCCCTTGGCATTCAGCAAACTACGAACCGCATTCAGCAGTTTATCGCTGTCGGCTTCCAGAAGGTTCATGTGTGGTTTCGGGTCCGAGCCCGATCCTCCTTCATCCTGGCGGCGTCCGGTCCCTATTCGCATTGGGCCGACCGGTGATGGCCGACGATCGCCGTTCTCTCCGTGTGGCAGAGCGAGGGGAGGAGACGCAAACAACCCGCTGCTGTGTCCAACCCGCCCTCACGGTCGCAACGTCTCTCAAGCCGTCTCCTGCCGCGAAGCCGGCTCGAGCCAGTGTTCATAGATTTCCACCAACAACTCGTCGTCTGCCCGGCCTTCCTGCCAGATTGCCGGCTGGTCGAACCGCACGTGATAGAGCGGGCGGATCGGCGCCGGCCGCGCGAACGCCAGGTCTTCCGGGCTGGGAAATGCGCCAAGCTGGCGCACCACGGTGCCTTGCATGCCGCGCACATAGTGCGGCGTGCGAACGTGTGCGGGGCCTCGGGTTTCCGGCCAGTCGTCCTTCACTCTGACGCGTGCACCGGGGGCGAACATCACTCGGCCTCCAGTGCGCCGCGCAATTCGGCTTCGGTGATGATGCCCTTGCGCAGCAGGTTGTCGGCAATGGAGCGTATCCAGCGGCGGTAATAGCTCAGTCGGTGATAGTCCGCCTCGGGGATCGCCTCGATGCCGCGGCGGAGCTCGTCGACGGTCATCACGCCCTTCGCGCCGAGCACACCGCGGATCGCGTCGACCTCCTTGTCGAAATCGGTCAGCGCGTGCGGCTCGGTGTCCACCGGCTCGCACAGGAACTTTGCGGCGCCACCGAGATCATGATGCGCCCGGGGGACATTCTTCTCCATGGGCGCGGACGATACCGTGCGCCGATGACGGCGCAAGTCAGGGCTGCACGACCTCGTCCGGCAGCGTGCCCCAGAACTGGGTCCGCTTCAGATAGCCGTCGTAGTCACCAGCCCGGACCCGGCACCAGGCCGAGCCGGCCTCACAAGAGCGCAGGAGGCCGATCACGCCGACCTTCAGGATGGCAACGGGTGAGGCGTCGTCACGCGGACTGGAGCGCAGCGTCGCATCAGCGCCCTGCACGATGAACGTGCGCCGGCCGACCAGCGTCGCCTCGTGCATCCATCCTCGCGCTCCGTCCGGCGCTTCGACCAGGCGCCAGACCTCGAACTCGCGCAGGATTTCGACAGGCAGGTCGCGCCGTTTGTAGTCCCATTCGATTGGGTATCGAAATCCCGGTCCCTTGCGCATGTTCACATCGTCGGTGCGCAGCGCGACGAAGCGTGGAATCGGCAGCCCGGTGACCGAACCCTTGTTGGCCTCCTGTGTGGCTGGCGGCTGCGCCGGCGCGGCGGGTGCCGTGGGGGCCTTTTGCGGCGCGGTGGCACCGCTCGGCCGGACGACCGGTGGCGGCGGTCGGCTGCTCGCCGGCGGCGGCTCGGGTGGCAGCGGCAACGGCAAGGGCGCGGTCCGCCCCCAGGCGTACACGGGCATCTGCACCGAGGCGATTAGCAGGATCTTTCCGGCCAGGCGTGCAAGGCTGGCGGGATGTCCGCCAGACATGCCAGTGCGCGGCACTCAGTTGTGCCGGACGACGTGCCGGATGCGCCGGACAATCTTTCTGCGTACCGGCGCCTTGGCCGACGCTGTGCTGCAGATGGTCACTGTTGCCGGCACCAGATCCTGCCCCAGGGCAAATGCCGGCAAGTCGCTCGCGCTCGGCAGCGCCATGACCTCCTGGAAAATCAATCCGTTACGCGGGCAGAATTGGTTGCCCTGGCGGGACCCCTCGAGGGAATGTGCATCCGCCAGATCGGTGATGAACGCGTCATGCACCGTCTGTCCACGGGCGCCGTAATGCCTCCTGAACCAGCCGGCTATATCATGTTCGTTCGCCATCAGTTCGGGCCTATAGCGCTCGATGAATGCGTTGTACGCCTCGTTGTCCGAGCATCCCGTCGCGAGGACCATCGTTTCGCTGCGCAACGCCTGCACCTCGAACATGCCGCGCTCCGCTGGCGTCAGGCACCACATCGATTGGGCCTGTGCCTGTTGGGCGGCGAACGTGGCCAGGGCGGTCATACAGAGAAGCAGGCGGCGCATCAGTGACTCCATGCGGTGATCGCGAACCAGCATCCGGCACAACGCGCCCCTCGGCAAGTTTTTTTGCCCGAACACGCCTGCGGCTCGCGCCAGCGGCGCGGTTTGTTAGAACGGCCGGTGAAGATCACGGGAGCCGGGTGGAGCAGGGCGCCTCGGTCGCGGTCGGTCGCATTGGCAGCAGCATCGCGATCGGTGTCGCGTGCTGGTCCTGCAGGGCGCGGCGTGAAGGATCGCTGGCGGCGCCCCGTCGGAGCCGTCCGCCGCGCATTACGTCGCGCAGTACATGTGGCGGCTCGTGGCGGAGAGCGGCGCCGGGTCGCTCGGGCTGCATGATCCGCGCATACCCCGCGCGGGCAAGCCGGCGTCCCGGGCGCTTCACCCGGCGATGTGAGGATCAATCAAGTCGGCGCACGCGCATGGAGCCTGCGTCCCGATTGAAGATGCGCTGCCCCCGGAAATGGCGCATCTGACGATCGCGATCCACGTCGAGTCGCCAGAGAAGGCGAAGCAGCATGGCGTTCCGGTGGTTTGAAAAACGGCAATCCCGCGCTCTGCGGGCACGAGGTAGCATCGTGTCAGCGCCGGGGGTGGCGGTCCAGCCACCGCCGTGCGCTGCTTTCTTTCCGCCCGGTGCGCGACGCAGGAATTGCCGACATGGCGGAGCGCCTTCATCCGCCATTTCGCGGCGCTTCGATGCCGCTTCAACCTCGCGCCCTCCTCACGGCCTTGGTGTCCTTCTGCTCACGCTCCTCGTCTGGGCGTCACCCGCCTCCGCCGCCACGCGGGTCGTGTCACTGAACCTTTGCAGCGACCAGCTCCTGGTTCTCCTTGCTCCGGAAAAAATCATCGCCCTCTCGCTATTGGCGCGCGACCCGGCACTCTCCTTCGTTGCCCGGCGCGCCGCATCCCTTCCGGTCGTCCGCGCTTCCGCCGAAGCCGTGCTTCGACTTCACCCCGACCTCATCCTGGCCGGGCCGTACGGTGCCCAAACCACGGCGGCGCTGCTTCAGTCCGAGGGCCTCCCGGTACACCGCATCACGCTGCCGCAGAATTTCCCCGCCATCCGCGCGCAGACGCTCCATCTCGCCCGCCTCCTGGGCGTTCCTGAGAGAGGTGCCGCACTGGTCGGCGCGATGAATGCAACGCTCGCGGCCGTTCGTCCGCCGCCGCGCCCTCGAACCGCAATTGCCTGGGAGCCGCGCGGGTTCACCGACGGTCCGGCCACTTTGATGGGCGCAATCCTCCGCGCGGCCGGCCTCGCAAACCTCGCGAACAGCAATCGCCTGGGCCTCGAAGCTCTGATGCGGCTGAGGCCGGATCTGCTGGTCGTGCAAGAGGCGCCCGACTTCCCGTCGCTCGCCACCGATCTGCTGCAGAGCCCGGCCCTCGCTTCCATCCCGCGCCTCGCACTCCCACCGGCGCTTACGCTCTGCGCCGGCCCGTTCACCGCCCAGGCGGTCGCCATGCTGGCGCGATGACGCTCCGGTTGGCGTTTCTCGTCGCCCTCCTCGTGGTCGCGTCGTTACTGGTCGGCGACGGTATCCTCGCGCTGCCCGACCGGCTGATCCTGCTGCAGATCCGGTTGCCCCGCACCCTCTTGGCCGCGCTGGTCGGCGGTGGACTCGGCCTCTCGGGCGCCGTGCTGCAGGGTGCACTGCGCAATCCGCTGGCCGATCCGGGCTTGCTCGGCGTCACGGGCACCGCCGGTCTCGGCGCAGCCCTCGTGTTCTACTGGGGGCTGGCACAGGGATTTGCCCCGGCTCTGCCGCTCGGTGGGCTTGCCGGCGCAGCGGTCGGTGCCATCTGCTTGCTCGTGTTCGCAGGCCGCGCGCCATCGGGACCGTCGCTGATCCTTGCCGGCGTGGCGCTGTCCGCATTGGCCGCCGCGCTGCTCGCGCTCGCGCTGAGCCTCGCGCCCAATCCCTTCGCGCTTGCCGAGATCACCTTCTGGTTGCTCGGCAGTGTCGCCGATCGGTCGCTGCTGCACGTCGCCCTCGCCGCCCCGCCGATCGTGCTTGGCGCAGCGATCCTGCTGCGCCTCGGCCCCAATCTCGATGCCCTCAGCCTCGGCGAGGACGCCGCCGCCAGCCTCGGTGTTCCGGTCGGCCGCACGCTTCGGCTCGCGGCCTCGGGTGTCGCGTTGGCCGCTGGTGGTAGTGCCTCGGTTGCCGGCGGGATCGGTTTCGTAGGCCTCGTCGTGCCACATCTGCTGCGGCCGGTCCTCGGGGACCGCCCCGGGGCGCTCTTGCCCGCTTCGTTGCTCGCCGGCGCGGCGTTGTTGCTGGCGGCGGACCTGCTGGCTCGGCTCTTGCCGTTTGTGCTGCCGCTTTCGCAGCCGGTGCCGTTGGGCGTTCTGACGGCGTTGCTGGGCGCACCGTTCGTGGTGGCGATTGCACGGAGGGCCGGGCCGTGAGCGGCGTGCCCGTTCTGTCCAGTTCCGGCGCCATCTCCGGCGCGCAGCAGGCGGGCGCGATCAGACTGACCCCCACCACCATCTCCGTGAACGGCCGCGTCGTGCTGCCGGACGCAGCCTTCACCGCGCAGCGGGGCGAGCTCGTCGCGATTTGCGGTCCGAACGGCGCGGGCAAATCGACGCTGCTGCGTGCGCTGGCCGGCCTTTTGCCCGGCACGCCGCGGCGCGATCCGCGCCGTGTCGCCTGGCTGCCGCAGGGGGCACGCTCTGCCTGGGGGTTGACGGTTGCTCAGGTCGCTGCGCTCGGACGTATCCCACATCGCGACAGGGCGACACTGCCGATAAGACGTGCGCTGCAGCGATGCGCGGTCGAGGCACTGCACGACCAGCGGGTTGACCGCATCTCCGGTGGCGAGGCGCGCCGCGCGATGCTCGCGCGGGTCTTTGCGACCGAGCCCGAGGTGCTTCTGCTCGACGAACCGACCGCCGACCTCGACCCGGCTGCCGCGCACGCTATCATGCGACTGTTGCGAGAAACGGCGGATGCTGGCTCGGTGGTGATTGTCGTGCTGCACGCGATCGAACTCGCCGTGAGGCATGCGACTCGCATGGTGGTGCTGCAGGATGGCCGCATCGTCGCCGATGCATCGCCTGAAGCAGCGCTGCCGGCCGCTGCCGCGGCTTTCGGCATGAGGCTCGGTCTTGATCCGGAGCGGCGTTTCCTGCTGCCTGACGGCGATGTTGTTGGTTCCTGATCCATCAATCGAGCGAGTCCGCCCGCCGACGTCGACCGCCCGGCGTTGGCTCGGATGGGCGGGATTGGCATCGGTGCTGTTGCACGCGGCGATGTTCGGCGTGGCGCTCTGGTGGATGCGCGCACCGCGCGTGGTGCTTCATCCGGTCGGGCAGCCGGCGACGGTGCAGCTCGTCATGTCCCCGCCTGGCAGCGACCATAACGCGCCACAAACCACGCAGAGCGCGAATGGGCCGCAGACGAAACCCGGTGCGCCCAAGCCGGCAAAATCGACGCCACCGAAGATGATCGCGGTACAGAAGCCTCCGTCGGCGGAACCAAGTCACGTCGCGAGCCAAACCCCCGAGCCGCCCAAACCGGTGCCACCAAAGCCAGCACCACCGGAAACTGCGCTGGCGGCGCAGCCTGAATCCCATGAGTTTGCGATGAACCTCGGAGCGATTGAGAGCGACACCAACGCGCTGGTCACCGGCAACATCGTCGTTCCGCCGAGTCCGGACATCAAGTTTCACAACCGCAAGCCGAGTTATCCATCTGCTGCCGCATTGCGCGGCGAGCAGGGGACGGTGGTGCTGCTCGTATATGTCCGACCTGATGGCTTGGTGAGCCGTGTGGAGGTGGAGAGGTCGTCCGGCTTTGCGCGATTGGACAATTCCGCGCTGGATGCGGTGAAAACCTGGCACTTCCTGCCGTCGATAGACAACGGGCAACCGGTTGGATCGGTCGTGCCGATCCGGATTGCCTACGTGCTGGATTAGGGAGCCTCCGCGGTGGTGCGAATCAATCGGGTGGTGACGCGCGGGGGCGACGGTGGCGAGACGTCGCTCGGCGACGGTCGGCGAATTGCGAAGAATGCGCCGCGGGTCGTTGCCATCGGCGAGGTGGACGAGGCCAACGCGGCGATCGGCGTGCTGCGCGTGCATGTAAAGTCCGATGCGGCAATCGATGCGATGCTCGCGCAGGTTCAGAACGATCTCTTTGATCTGGGCGCCGATCTGTGCGCGCCGGGCGGGGACCGCGCGCGGCTGATCGAAGCGCCGGTCACGCGGCTGGAGGCGGAGGTTGCGGCGATGAACGCTGAGCTGTCGCCGCTCTCGAGTTTTATCCTGCCTGGTGGAACCGCAGCGGCGGCCTGGGCACACATGGCGCGGACGATCGTGCGGCGGGCCGAACGCGCGGTCGTCGCGGTCGAGGGACTGAACCCGACGCTGCGGCGTTATCTGAACCGGCTGTCCGACTTTCTGTTCGTCTTGGCGCGTGTACTGAACAAGGGTGGGGACGTGTTGTGGGTGCCGCAGAACCTCGCCCGCAGCAGCGCCGAGAGGGGTGCGGCCGAGGCCAGGGTCGACGCACGAACCGGATCGACGCGCCGCGGCGCTGCGGGTGCGGAACACCGAGCCACCGCGACGGCGCAAGCCTCACCCGCCCCTGTCCGCACTGCGCCACCTCCCGCGCGGCGGAAGAGGTGATAGGCTGGCGGCATGCCGGCTTCCTTCCAACCTGACGCCGATCCGACGGGCGCCGAACTTATCGCTGCGCGGCCTTCTATTCGCATGCACGCGATGGACGGCTTGTTGATCGAGGATGTGCCGCTCAACAGCATCGCCGATGCCGTCGGCACGCCGAGTTGGGTTTATTCCGCCACGACGATGCGCGCGCGGGCACGCAACCTTCGCACGGCCCTGGCAGAGACCGGCCTCGACATCTCCCTGCACTACGCCATGAAAGCGAACGATCATCTCGCCATAGTGCGCATCCTCCGTGCCGAGGGGCTCGGCGCCGACGCGGTCAGTGGCGGCGAGCTCGACCGCGGGCTGGCCGCCGGTATCGCGCCGGCCGACATCGTTTATTCGGGCGTTGGCAAGTCCGAACTTGAACTGCGCCGCGCGTTGCAAGTGGACGTCGGCCAGATCAACGTCGAAAGCGCCGAGGAGCTCGAGATGCTCTCCGGTATCGCTCATGACATGGGCTGCACCGCGCGGATCGCACTGCGTGTCAATCCCGACGTCGACGCCGAAACGCACGCCAAAATCAGCACCGGCCGCGCACGCGACAAGTTCGGCATTCCCTGGAACGACGTGCCTGCGCTTTACGCGCGCGCAGCGGCCCTGCCCGGCGTCGATCCGGTCGGTCTCGCGACGCATATCGGCAGCCAGATCATGTCGCTGGCGCCGTTCCGCGCGGCCTACGCGCGGATCGCGCGCCTCGTCACCGAGTTGCGCGGGGCCGGCCACGCCGTGCGCAGTGTCGATTGCGGCGGCGGCCTCGGCGTTGCCTACCGCAATGAGCCGGCGCCGACCCCGACCGGACTCGCCGGCGCGTTACGTGCGGCCTTCCACAACCTCGACGTGCAGCTGCTGCTGGAGCCCGGCCGCTGGCTGGTCGCGCCCGCGGGCGTGCTACTGTGCACTGTCGTGCTCACCAAACGGAGCGCCGGCACACGGTTCGTTGTGCTGGATGCCGCGATGAACGACCTGGTGCGACCGGCGATGTACGACGCCTGGCACGGCATCGTTCCGGTTTCCGCCGCGGATGCCGCGCGGCCGGCCGAACAGGCGGACATCGTCGGTCCGGTGTGCGAAACCGGCGACACATTTGCGCGCGGCCGCGCGTTGCCGCCGCTCGCGCGCAACGCGCGCGTGGCGATCCTGGACGTGGGCGCGTATGGTTCCGTCATGAGCTCGACCTACAACGCCCGCCCGCTCGCGGCCGAGGTCATGGTGGACGGCGAACGCTGGTCAGTGATCCGCGCCCGTCAGTCCACCGAGGCGTTGTGGCAAGACGAGAGCGTCCCGGATTTCATCGCATGACGCCGCGACCGCCTGCCGATCTCAATCCCTTGCTGCGTCGGCTCGCCAGCCGGCGCGCGCTCGCGCGGGTCGTCATCCTGTTCGAGCGGCTCTGGCCGGCCTTGTGGCCGCCGCTCGGCGTGCTGGGCGGGTTCGTTTGCGTCGCCCTCCTGGATCTGCCGCGTCTGCTGCCGCCACTGGCACACAATCTTCTGCTGGGGGCCACCACAATCGCCTTCGGTGGCCTGCTGGTTCGCGGACTGCGTTCCCTTCGGCCACCCGACGACGCGGCGGCTGACCGGCGCCTCGAAACCGCATCCGGGCTGCGCCACCGCCCGCTGTCGGTGCTGACCGACCGGCCGGCGCAGCGCGACCCGGCCGGCCTCGCGCTCTGGCAGGCGCATCTGGCGCGCGCCATCAGCCAGATCAGCCGGCTGCGGGTCGGAGCGCCGCATCCCGGTTTGGCCCGGCGCGACCGCCATGCGCTCCGTGGCGCCCTGGTCGTCGCACTCATCGCCACGTTTGGCATCGCCGGCCGTGATGCGCCGGCGCGTCTCGCCTACGCCTTCGAGCCGACGTTGCCGAGCGCGCCATCACTCCCCGACACCGAGTTGCAGGCCTGGATCAACCCACCCGCGTATACGCATCTCGCGCCGATCTTCCTGCATCCCCCCGGCGGCGCGCTCACGGCGCCAGCCGGCTCGCATCTGACGCTCAGCGTCACCGGCGGGAGCGGCACGCCGACGCTCTTGCTGAATTCCCAGACAACCACGTTCCGCGCATTGGACCAGGGCAGTTTCCAGGCAGACCTCAACCTCACCAGCGGTGGCCGCCTCTCGGTGCGGCGAGATGGCGCCGAGCTGGCGGGTTGGGCGCTTTCGGTGATCGCCGACCAGCCGCCGACCGCGGCGTGGACTGGAAATCCCGGCGCGGTGCCACACGGTCAGGAAATCCGGCTGCCCTGGCTGACGACCGACGACTATGGCGTGGTCGCGCTGCACGCGGAGTTGCGGCTGCAGGCACGCCCTGGTGCGCCGCCGGTGAAGCTGTCCATTCCGTTGCCCGAGGGCGAGACCCGCTCGGCGCACGGTGTCAGCCAGCAGGACCTCACGGCAAATCCGTGGGCCGGCCTGCCGGTGATTGCCCGCCTTGTTGCCCGCGACGCCCCGGGGCAGCGCGGGTTGAGCGCCGACGCGACGTTTGTGCTGCCCGAGCGGTTGTTCCTCGACCCGGCGGCGAAGGCACTGATCGCGATTCGCAAAGGCCTGAGCCTGAAGCCCGATGACCGCGACGACGCCATTGATGGGCTGGACGCCTTGCTGATGCGGCCGGCGTTGTTCCGGGGGGATGTCGGCGCCTACGTCAATTTGGGGGCGATCGAGTATTTGCTGGAATGGGACAGCTCGACGGCTGCCGTGCCAGACGCGCAGCAGCGCATGTGGCAGCTCGCGCTGCACATGGAGGAGGGACAGACAGAACATACGGCGCAGGCGCTGGAACGCGCCCGCCGCGCCGCGCGGGACGCGCTCGACAAAGCGATCCATTCGCCGACCGATGCCAACCGCCGGGCGTTGGAGAAGCGGCTCAAGGAACTGGAGCAAGCGATCCAGAACCATATCCAGGCGCTGATCGAGGAGGCCGAGCGCAAGCAGCAGACCCTGCCGTTCGATGCGCACCAGCGGCAACTGACGAATGAGGATTTTCAGCGCCTGGCCGACGCGGCGCGGCAGGCGGCTCGCGAAGGCCGCATGGAGGACGCGGAGCGGCGCATGGCCCAGCTCGAGCGCATGCTTGACCAGTTGCGCAATGCCCGCGCCGGCGCGAGCAAGGAGGCACAGCAGCGCCAGCAGGGGCGCCAACAGGGCCGCCAGCAGATGGTAGCACTGCAGGACATGATCCGCCGGGAGGGCGGTGTACTCGACCACACCCAAAGCCGCTCGGACACCGCGGACGCGCAGCGTTTCGGGCAAACACCAGTCTCGCCGGAAGATCCAGGCCTCCAGCGCGAGGCCGATCGTCGGGTGCAGCAGGCGCTGCGTCGTGCGCTGGGAGAGTTGATGCAGGAATTCAGTGACCTGACAGGAAAGTTGCCGGAGAA
>JASHQG010000651.1 GCA_030037665.1 Acetobacteraceae bacterium | reverse complement strand
CCTTCGTCGCCATGCTCTGGGTATCCTCCTACAACTTTGCCCAGCCCACGATCGCCGGCATCCCCTTCTTTTATTGGTATCAGCTCCTCTGGATCCTGATCGGCGCCGCCATCATCGGGTTCGTCTACGCGCTGGAGCGCTGAGCCATGCTCAATACCACGGCGCTTGGCGTCTTCGTCATCCTATTCGCGCTCATCACATTGCTTGGCTTCTTCGCGGCCCGCTGGCGCCGCGGCGACCTGGACCTGCTGCACGAATGGGGCCTGGGAGGCCGCCGCTTCGGCACCATCGTCAGCTGGTTTCTGATCGGCGGCGACCTCTACACCGCCTACACATTCATCGCCGTTCCGGCCCTGATGTTTGGGGCCGGCGCGATTGGCTTCTTCGCCGTGCCCTACACCATCATGGTCTATCCAATCCTCTACATCGCTTTCCCGCGCCTGTGGTCGGTGTCGCACCGGCACGGCTACATCACATCCGCCGACTTCGTGCGAGGCCGCTACGGCAACCGCTGGCTGGCACTCGCGGTGGCGTTCACGGGCATCCTCGCCACCATGCCCTACATCGCGCTGCAGCTCGTCGGCATCCAGGTCGTGATCGGCGCAATGGGTGTGGAAACCGGAGGCCTCTCCGGCGACCTGCCGCTGATCATCGCCTTCGTCATTCTGGCGGCGTTCACCTACACCTCCGGTCTGCGTGCGCCGGCAATGATTGCGGTGGTCAAGGATCTGCTGATCTACATCACGGTCTTTGCCGCCATCGTCGCCGTGCCAATCCATCTCGGCGGCTACGACAAGGTGTTCGCGGCCGTTCCGGCCCCGAAGCTGCTGCTGGCGCCGCCTCCCGCCGGCAGCTTCGGTACGTTCAGCGCCTATGCCACGCTCGCACTTGGTTCGGCGTTTGCCTTGTTCCTGTACCCGCATTCGATTACCGGCATTCTGAGCTCTTCCAGCGGACGCGTTGTGCGACGTAACGCGGCATTGCTGCCGGCCTATTCGTTGATGCTGGGGCTGCTGGCTCTGGTTGGCTTCATGGCCATCGCCGTCGGCGTCCAAAAGATGCCGGAGTTCGCTCACGGCTTTAAGACCTACCAGAATAACTTCGCCGTGCCCGCCTTGTTCATGGCGATGTTCCCAAACTGGTTCGTTGGTGTCGCCTTCGCTGCGATCGCCATCGGCGCTCTGGTTCCTGCGGCGATCATGTCGATCGCCACGGCCAACACGTTCACCCGCAACATCTACCGCGAGTTCATCAATCCGGCATGTTCCGACGCACGGGAGAGCCAGATGGCGAAGGTGGTCTCGCTGGTGATCAAGGCGGGCGCGCTGCTGTTCATCATCTATCTGCCGCTGCGATATGCGATCTGGCTGCAATTGCTTGGTGGGGTGTGGATCATCCAGACCGTCCCCTCCGTCCTGTTCAGCCTCTACACCCGGTTCTTCAATGGCTGGGCTTTGCTGATCGGCTGGGTATGCGGTTTCGCGCTTGGCACCGAGATGGTTGTCAACAATGGATTTATGCCCGTGTATCCGCTGCACATCGCGGGCACGGTGTTCCCGTGCTACATCGCTCTGATCGCCGTCGTGGTGAACATCGTCGTGTCGTTCATAGTGTCGCTGCCGCTGAATGCCGTGGCGTCCGACCGGAGCGCGGACCTGACGGCAGCAGAGGATTACGCGTAGCGGCACCGCCAGCCACTCATGCACCAGCGTCCGCTCGTCGGACTTTGGTGCAAGCGGCAGAAATCTGCGCAGGACGTTCTCCGTGGGGTCAGTCGTGGTAGCATAGCTGGTCGAACGGTTGCGGCGCGTCATAGCGCGGTCAGGCTTGCAGGAGCGTTGCGCTTCACGCTGCGCGCGGCCGGGAATCGACCGCGGCGCCGCGACGTGGCACGTTCCGGCGAGGACTGCACCCAAAGGGAGGTATCGAGATGCCTTTCGACGCATTGGTTGCCCCTGCCCCGCAAAAGCTGCTTGCCGAGGAAGTGGCGGACCGCGGAATCATGCCGGTGAGCCTGGCGGCGCTGGCAGAGCATCAGCAAGCCCAGCTTGAACGCTTCGCTCCCAGCTTCTGGTACCGTCACCAGGCTCTGCTGCCGGCGGCCCTGCTCGGCTCGGTCGGCGGTATGGCGTTCAGTGGCGGGCTGGCGGAGCGCGTCGCCGATAGCGGATCACCACTGTCCTGCTGGCTTACCCTCTCGTGGATGGGCGTGATCATGCTGCTGCTCGGCGCCGGCGTGTTTCGTGTCCGTGCCGGTTCGCACTGGGAGGAGCGGTGGGTGCCGGCTGTCTGGCTGCAGGGACTGGGCGTGCCGGAACCGATCGTCACCCTGGCCCGCGACCTTAACCGCAGCATTCCCGGTGCAGCGCTGATCCTCGGCGAGCTGGTGGAGGATCACGTCGTGCTCGACCCCTACCTGCTGATGGAACGCGACGGGGAGCGCGTCTGCCTGGGCATCTGGGACGACAGCGGCATTATTGCCGTCGCAACGCCGGCGCCCGCGTAAAGCTCGGCGCGTTCGCCGCAGCCGCGCGTCGGGCATCACCCGCCCCCAGGTGGTCCGTGCATCGACCCCCGGATTGGACGGCAGTCGGCGGGACCAAGACGGGATGGGGCCGACTGGGCGCGCCGGCTGCGGGTCGGCCCCTCCCTCTCCCGCAAAGGGGGGAGGGGTGTTCCCCGCGATCGGCGGCCGTCCGAACGCCTATGGGCTAGGCCGGTGCTATCCGTTCGATACCCGCCATGTAAGGCCACAGCACCCCGGGGATGAGCACCGAGCCGTCCGCCTGCTGGTGATTCTCCATCACTGCGATCAGCGCCCGTCCCAACGCGACGCCTGATCCGTTCAGGGTGTGCACATACGCGACACCCTTGCCGTCGGCGGAACGGAACCGCGCGTTCATCCGCCGCGCCTGGAAGTCGCGGCAGTTCGAAGTCGAGCTGATCTCGCGCCACGCTTGCTGCCCCGGCAGCCACACTTCCAGATCGAATGTGCGCGCCGACTGAAATCCGGTGTCGCCGGACGACAACACGACGCGGCGGAACGGAATCTCCAGCAGGCTCAGCACCTTTTCCGCACAGCCCACCATCCGCTCTTGCTCGGCGACGCTGTGATCGGGATGGGTAATCGCCACCATCTCAACCTTGCGGAACTGATGCTGGCGGAGCATTCCGCGCGTGTCACGGCCGGCCGCCCCGGCCTCGGCGCGAAAGCAATCAGTGAGGGCGGTCAGGCGAATCGGCAACTCTTTTTCCGGTACGATCTCACCGGCCACGGTGTTGGTCAGCGGTACCTCGGCCGTCGGGATCAGCCAGCGGCCGTCGGTTGTGCGGAACAGTTCGTCAGCGAATTTTGGCAGGTTGGCGGTGCCGTACGCGGTCGCCTCGTTCACCAGCGACGGTACCGCCATCTCGGTGAAGCCGTGCTCGCGCGTATGCAGGTCGATCATGAACTGGCCGAGCGCGCGCTCCAGCCGCGCCAGCGGCCCACGCAGCACGACAAAGCGCGCGCCGGCAAGTTTCGCCGCCGTGGCGAAATCCATCAGTCCCAGCGCCTCGCCGAGCTCGAAATGCTGCTTCGGCTGGAAACCGAGATCACGCGGCTCGCCGACCTGTTTCAGCACGACATTCGCGGTTTCGTCGGGGCCATTCGGCACGTCGGGATCGAGTCTGTTCGGCAGGTTTTCCAGGACGTGCCTGATCGCCTGATCCAGCGCGCCAGCCTGGCCCTCCAGCGCGTCCATTTCACTGCGCAGCGCGGCGGCTTCGGCTTCGAGCGCCGAGGTGTCGACGCCGCTGCGCTTGCCTTTTCCCACATCGCGCGAGATCGCATTCCGGCGTGCCTGCTTGTCCTGCAGGGCTGTCAGCGCGGCGCGCCGCGCGGCATCCTGCGCAAGGACGTCGGGCGACGCCGGAGGCAGGCCACGCCGGGCCAGTGCAGCATCAAAGCCGGCAGGATCGGCGCGGATGGCTCGAATGTCATGCATAGCGCCAACCTGACCTGCGAAGCCTTTCGGGGTCAATTACCGCGACGTCCAACGGGGAGTAAGGCGCGACATCTGATCGTCGCCGCCCGGGGCCTGTTACCTACCAGGATATCGATCCGGGAGATCGGTCGGCCAGGAGCCATACGGCAAAACGTGTCATCGACGGCCGTCGTCGAGCAGCCCGGTCATGCGCGCGTCGCCGGGGCCACTGCGATGCGTGGAGGTCCCGCGCCGGAGCAAACGACGTGACGAAACGCCGCGGCCCTCCCCGCGCGGATGCGGAGCGAAACGGTGCAATGCTCGGATCGCGCACTCTGGTGGATACAGCCCATGGTCCGGCGAGCGTGCCGAACTGCTGACTGACGACCAAGGCTTCCGGCGCATGGCCGGGCCAACGCTGGAACGCTGGATTGTCTGACCAAGCCGCGTGCCGCATCTGAGGGGCCATTATACTTCGACCGGTTTCGGTTCGACCATTCTCGCGGCAATGATGGAGATTTCATACAGGGCGATGAGCGGCATCGCGAGACCCGTCTGGGTGATGATGTCCGGCGGCGCCAGGATGGCAGCAATCACGAACATGCCGACCCAGGCATAGCGACGATACCGCTTCAGGCCCTTCGACGTAACGATGCCCACCTTGGCCAGCAAAGTCAGCGCCACCGGCAACTGGAAGGTGATGCCAAAGGCGAAAATGAGCTTCATCACGAGGTCGAGGTATTCCGACACGCGCGGCAACAGCTGGATCGGCACGCCGCCACCGCCGGTTGGCGTCTGGAAGCTGGCGAAGAACCTCCAGGCGAACGGAAAGACGAAATAATACGCCAGCGCAGCGCCGAGCAGGAACAAGACCGGTGTGGCGACGAGAAACGGGAGGAGTGCGCGCTTCTCGCTGCGATACAGACCGGGCGCGACGAACAGCCAGATCTGCGTTGCGACGATGGGGAAAGAAACGAAAGCGGCGCCGAAGAACGCCACTTTGATGCGGGTGAAAAAAGCCTCGTAGAGCTGCGTGTAGATCAGGTGCGGATCGTTCGTGCCTTGCTGACGCAGCACTTTCGCCAGAGGTTCGGCCAGGAAGAAGTAGATCTGGCTGGAGAAGTAGTAGCAGACGATGAAACAGATGAAAAAGGCGGCGATCGACCAGATCAGCCGCCGGCGCAACTCGACCAGATGATCGAGCAGCGGCATCGGCTGGTCGTTGATCGGGTCGTCTTCGCGTTCGATGTCGGCCATGATTCGGCTGTCAGTGATCAGTCGTCAGTGCGCACGGGGGCGCGACGACGTTTGCAGCACGGTCCCGGGCGGAATGAAAGGCGGGGCTTCCGTGTCGCTGGTCTCGTCGGGCAGGTGGGGCACCAGGCTGGGCGGCACGAAGGCGGGCGCGTCGGGCTTCGTGGGTTCCGCCGCCGCAAGCGCCTCTTCCGCTTCGATTTCAGTGATGGCGGGCGCTTCCGCAACGCTGACATCGACCTCGGGCGTCGCGGCCGGCGCGGGCTCGAGCGGGTTCGTGGAGAACGTGTCACGGATCGAGTGGTCCGGATCGATGGCGCGCTCCACCTCGCCGCGAATGTCAAAATTGCGGATCTGCGCGATGGAGTCACGCACCTCGCTGAGGTTCGCCTCGCGCAGCATGTCGTCAACATGGGTCTGAAATTCGCCCGCCATACGGCGGGCCTTCTTGATCATGTCGGTAACGGCACGAATTGCCACCGGCAGATCCTTCGGTCCGATCAGGATCAGAGCGACGGCGGCGATCAGGCCTATTTCCGACCAGGCAAAATCAAACATGGGTGCGAGCGGCGTTGGTTCCTCTCATTGCGAGGAGCGAGGCGACGTCGCAATCCCACGCCGGAGATTGCCTGACCGCTTCGCTGCTCGCAATGACACGTGGGAGTGCGGCGACAGCGGGTACTAGCACACGCAACATACCGCGTCACACGAGCGAATATTCGCGCTCACGCCTTGTCAGGCGCGGCTGGCGGGGCCTCTTCGGCGGCGTCGGCTTGGGAACCGCTATCGGGTGTGAGCGCCGGTTCCCGCGATACGCCCGTCGGGGCGGGCGCCTCCAGCAGCAGATCGCCGCGTGGCGGCAGGTCGCGGATGTCCATGAGGCCGAACTGGGCAAGGAACTGCCTTGTGGTACCCCACAGTGTAGGCCGGCCGGGGGTTTCGCGCCGGCCGCGCGGCTCGACCAGCTTGGCATCGAGCAGCGCGTCCAGCGTCTGTTGCGAGAGGGCAGTACCCCGGATTTCCTCGATGTCAGCGCGCGTGCAGGGCTGGTGATAGGCGATGATCGCCAGTGCCTCCATCGCCGCGCGGGGCAAGCGGCGGGGGACCTCGATCACCTTGCGTAGGGCGGGGGCGAGGTCGGGGGCGGTGCGGAACTGCACGCCGCCGGCGGTTTCCACCAGTTCGACGCCCCGGCCGGCGTAGCGTTCGCGAAGCGTGGTAATCACCGCGTCCGTGTCTTCGGACTCCGGCAGCAGCTGCGTCAGGGCACGGGCGCTCACCGGGGCTGCGCTGGAGAACACCAGCGCCTCGGCAAGGCGGAGAGAGGACTCGGTCGGAGCGGCTGCGGAGGGGAGAGACCGGGCGGTGTTCGCGGCACCGTCACGCCAATCCGCTCCTTGGCCTTGCCCGCCAGTTTGGGTCGCGTCGTCGCTCATGCAGCATCCTCTACCCCGGCCTGGCTGCGGCGCACCAGGATGGGGCCGAAATCCTGATCCTGGCGCAAGCGCACCGCGCCTTCGCGTGCCATCTCCAAACCGGCGACGAGCGTGCTGGCCAAGGCGGCCCGGTGCTCAGTGGGGCCGGCGAGATTCTCCGGCAGAAAATGCTCGAGCGCGCTCCAGTCAGGCAGGCTGCCGAGCAAGCGGCCGAGTCGTTCCAGTGCGTCCTGCACCGACCATAGCGAGAGTGGCCGCGGTTGATAGCGACGCGATCGCGTGCCGCGCCGCACCGCCGCCAAATAGGCGCGCACCAGTGACGCGAGATCCAAAGTCAGGCGCGAGCGGTCGATCTCCGTGTGGTCCTCCGGTGCGCCGCGCGCAAACACGTCCTGGCCGAGCTGCGGCTGCTCCGCCAGCCAGGCCGCCGCCGCGCGGATCGCCGAGAGATCACGCAGGCGGATGGCAAGCGCGGCCGCGGCGTCCTCGCCTTCGGCAGCGCCAACCGCATCGGCCGGCAGCAGCAGACGCGATTTCAGCCAGGCGAGCCATGCAGCCATCACCAGCCAGTCAGCGGCCAGCTCCAGGCGTATCCGACGCGCACCTTCGATCACCGCCAAATACTGCTCGACCAGGGCGAGGATGGAGATTTTTGCCAGATCCACCCTCTGTGACCGGGCGAGGTCGAGCAACAGATCGAGCGGTCCCTCGAACCCTTCCAGCTGCAGGACGAGGGAGTCCGGCGACTCAGACATGGACCAGGCCGCTGTTCAGATTGTGCCCCGTCAGTTGGAACAACAGGTTCACAGCCCAGGGGATCACCGTCTGCAGCGTGTCGCGGAACGGGTCGAAATTGATGCCGAATTCGCCAAGCAATGGCGGCAACAGGAACACGACCAGCACCACCAGGAGGATGCCGAGGCGCTCGAGGTTCGCCCAACGGCGGGCGAGTGACATCGGCAGCAGTCCAACGGCTATGCGTCCGCCGTCGAGCGGTGGGATCGGCAGCAGGTTGAACAAGCCGAGGACGAGATTTGACAGGATGAAATACACGAGAAACGAGCCGACCACCGGGTGCTGGGCGACGGCCATGTCCAGCGGATCAACGCCGCTCGGCAGAGGTCCGTGCGGTAGCGGCATGAGCAGGGCGCCGAGGAAGGCGAGAAAGAAATTCATCGCCGGCCCGGCGCTGGCGACAATCGCCATGCCGCGGCGAGGGTTGCGGAATTTGAATGCCGACACCGGAACCGGCTTTGCCCAACCGAACATGAACCGGACTTGGGACAAAAAGAGGAGTTGAAACAACAGCAGGAAGCCGGGCAGCAGGATGGTGCCGACCCGGTCAATGTGGCGCAGCGGGTTGAGCGACAGGCGGCCGGCGTTCTTTGCGGTGTCATCGCCGAGGGCGAGCGCCGCGTATCCGTGCGCTGCCTCGTGCAGGGTGATCGCGAGGATCACCGGGATCGCCGCCACGGCGATCTGGCCAATGATCTCGATCACGCCAGCAGCCGATCACGTTCCGCGGCAGTTGCCGCTGCGTCGAACGGACGACGGCAGTGCGCCGCGAGTGCCCGCGCGGCGGCCAGGCGGGCCGCCGCTGCCTCGGTGAGCCGCGGCACCGTCGCCAGCACCTCGACCGTGGCCCCGAATTCGCCCGCGCAAACGAGGGCGAGGTCGCAGCCGGCCGCCAGCGCGGTCGTCGCGCGTTGCACCGGCGTGCCGGACAACGCGTTCATATCCAGGTCGTCGCTCACCAAAACACCCCCGAAGCCAAGCCGCCCGCGAATGACCCCCTGCAGCACCGCCGGAGACAATGTAGCGGCCAAGGTGGGGTCCCACGCCGCATAAACAACGTGTGCGGTCATCAGCCAGGGCAGATCGGTGTTAGCGGCGAACGGCAGCAGGTCGGCACGGAGATCCACGGTGTGGACGCGGGGCAGTGCGACGTGGCTGTCCACCAGCGCACGGCCGTGTCCGGGCGCGTGCTTGCCAACCGGCTGGACTCCGGCAGTCAGCATTCCTGCGGCGAAAGCCCGACCGAGGCGGGCGACGGCATGCGGATCGCGCGAGAATGCGCGGTCGCCAATCACATTGCTGGCGCCAGGGATCATCACATCGAGCACCGGCGCGGCGGAGACGTCGAAGCCGCCGACGGTGCAGTCAAGACCGATCAGTGCACCGGTCAAAAAGGCCGCACGCAGCCCCGCGGCGGGTTTTATGGCGAAAAGGCGGCCGAGGGCGGCCGCGGGTGGATGGGACCTCCAATGGGGCGGCCGAAGGCGGGCGACCCGTCCGCCTTCCTGATCCACCATCAGCACCGCATCGCGCGGCAGAACGCGGCGCAGTGACGTGGTCAGTCGGGCAAGTTGCGCAGGGTTGTGAATATTGCGGGCGAACAGAATAACTCCGGCGGGGGGATGCGCGCGGAAGAGGGCGGCCTCATCTGGCAGCAGCGTCGGCCCGGCGATGCCAACGATGGCAGCCTTGGTCATGGCGGGCGCAGGGGCAGCATGCCGGATCTTCTGTCATTGCCCGCACCGCGACGCAATCATCGCGCCCGGATTGGGTAGGGGATTGGGTTTGTCCATCGGACCGCCACGGGAAGCGACGCAGCGAGCCTGCGGAACGACGCACGCGGCAAGTCCGGACGTCGCGTCCCTCACCCGCGCCACCGCGCTCCGTGACGTCTCCCGTGTCGTGGCAGAGGCGTGACGAACGTCAGAAGTCCGCGACGGAGCAGGAGGCACCCTTCGCACGCATGCGCAAGCAGAACACTGTCGCCTGTGCGGTGTCAGCGAACCCGCCTGTTCGCAGACGCCAGTAGGTGTGGCCGTCGTGCTCGACCTTGCTGACTGACGGCTGTTTGCCGACCAGCAATTGCGGCAGGCGTTTCGCCAACAGGCCCCACTCGTCGCGCGCTGCCTGCTCTGACGACAGCGCACCGAGCTGAACCAGTGTGCCCTGTGCGGCAAGCGTCGCAGGTGCGATCGGACGGTGGTCGGGTGCGACAACACCCGCCGAGTGGCCGTCAGCTGCCGGCGCGGGCTTGGCAGCCGCCGTCGCACGCGATGGCTTCGGCGCCGCCCCGACGGCTGGCGGCTCGGACGCATCAGCGGAGGCCGGCGGCGTCATCGCGGCCACAACCGCCGGCGGGTTCGGCGCTGTCGCGGCAGCGGGCGGCTGCGCCGCCTCGGCTTTATGCGCGGCCGATGGTGGCGGAGGTGTCGCGGCGGCCAACTGTCC
>JASHQG010000650.1 GCA_030037665.1 Acetobacteraceae bacterium | reverse complement strand
GGCGCGATCGTTCCGTTAACCCCCTACTCACCCGCCGCCGGAGGACCGGCCAGCCACCTCTCGATTCTGTACTTCGCGTACTCCGTTGGCGTGCTGCTCAGCACGCCGCCCTTTGGGATTATCGGCGACCGGTTCGGCTACCGCACGGTCATGTGGCTCGCGGCGGGGCTCAACACGCCCGGCATCCTGCTGCTTTGGCACAGTCACGGGTTTACGCTCACCTTGATCGGCCGGCTGTTTCAGGGGGCAGCTTCGGCAGGGACCTGGACCGCCGGCCTCGCTCTCGTCGCGTCCCGCTGTCCGGAGCAGCGGGTACGGATGATCGGCTTCACGCTGATGGCCAGCACCGGCGGCTCGGTGCTTGGGCCAGTGATGTCCGGGGTGCTTTATCAGTACGGGGGGTATGCGCTGCCCTTTGCGGTCCTGTGCGGGTTTGCGGTGGTCGATGCCAGCCTACGTTTCTTGCTGCTGCCTCCCGACAAGGCGCATGAGGGCAGTCGGCTGGGCCTCACCGGGCTGCTCGCGGACCGCTCGGTGGCCGCGCCGGCGCTCACGGTGGCGATCGCCGCCGGGGCATGGGGCCTCGTCGAGCCGGTTCTCCCGCGCCATCTCGAACTCACGCTCGCGGCCGGTGCAGCCGAGGTCGGCCTGTTGTTCACGCTCTCAACGATCATGTACGGATTTGTCACCCCTTTGGTCAGCTTCGCGACCGAGCGATTTGGCGTGACGCGCACAGTCGTTGCCGGGATTTTGGTGATGGCGGCGTCGCTCCCGTTGCTCGGTCTGACGCCCAACCTGATTCTGACCGGCGTCGTGCTTTGCGTGGTGAATGGGGCCTTTGCGTTCTTGCTTAATCCGACATCGGCGGAGCTTGGCGATGCGGTCGAGCGGCGCGGCCTTGCTTGTTATGGGGCGGTCTACGCGATCTACAACATCGCCTACGCCGTGGGGATGATGAGCGCTTCGGCACTGTCTGCTTCTTTGGCAGACCGGTTCGGCGTAAGTCAGATTCTCTTATGTGTCAGCGCGATCTTGCTCGTGTGCATTCCACTGATCGTGAGGGCAGACATTCACGCACAAACGGTGAGCGCGGCGGCGCAGGAAACCCCTGGAGAACCATCATGAGCCTGCAAGCGTCCGAAACTTATGAGAGCCTCTTGGCGGCCGTCCAGCGTGGCGAGTCGCTACCGGTCGCATGGTACACCGATCCCGCGATCACCGAGCTTGAGATGGCGAAGATATTTCGCCGGACCTGGCAATATATTGGATCATTGCGGGAACTGCGGAACATTGGGGACTATATAACCGGACTCGCTGGCAACGTGCCGGTTGCGGTGGTGCGCAATGCGAACGGGCTTGCCGCGTTCGTCAATGTCTGCCGCCACCGGAGGCATCAGGTGCTGAAGGGCCGCAGCAACGTCAGGATGATCCAGTGCGCCTATCACGCCTGGGTCTATGATCTGAACGGGCATCTCAAGGGTGCACCGCGTTCAGAAGGCGATCCCGAGTTCCGTGTCGAAGATTATCCGCTGCTGCCAATTCAGGTCGAGGCAGTCGGCCCGTTCGTTTTCGTCAGTCTCGATCCGGGGACCAAGCCCGCGAGTGCCTACTACGGTCGCGTGCTCGATCTTATTCGCGAGAGCGGAATCGATCTCGGTTCCCTGGAACTCTACAGCCGGGACGAGTGGGAGTCCTCTGCGAACTGGAAGACCATGCTCGAAAATTACCTCGAGTGCTATCATTGTGCGGTCGCGCATCCTGGATTCAGCGCCGCGATTGACGTCAAGCCGGAAAATTACGTGCTTACATATGAGGACTGGTTCTCGAGCCAGATCGGTCACGTTCGGGACTCGGCTCTGGAGGGCAAGAGCCAGATCAAGATTTACGATGCGCGCGGCAAAATTGGTCAGGCTCAGTATCATTTGTTATGGCCGAACGTTACGATCAGTATCAACCCAGGCTTCCCCAACCTCTCGGTGGATGTGTGGCTGCCGAACGGGCCGAACGGAGCTAAAGGATTTTCGGAGCAGTATTTCGCCCCCGGCGTAACCAGGGAATTTGCCGAAGAGCTGATCTCGTTTAATCGCCAGGTAGGTCTGGAGGATGATGAGCTGACCGACTCGGTGCAGATCGGGCTCCGCTCAGGCTTGCCCGAGAAGGCGCGGTTCCTCCCCAGTGCCGAGCACCTGGCGATCCATTTCCAGAGCCTGGTGGTGCGCGCTCTTGCGGCAGATGCCGAGCAGGCGTCCGCGCCAGCGGAGGACGGCAATACGTATCACCCCTACGAGGTGATCAAGGTGGAGCGGGAGAGCGAGGTCATCTCCTCATTCTACCTGCGCCGCATGGACAACGAGACGTTAGCACCGGCCCTACCGGGGCAATTCTTGCCGATCCGGATAATGATTCCCGGCGAGAAACGGCCGATGCTGCGAACCTACACGATCTCCGACGTGACGGACGGCAGTCATTACCGGCTTTCCATAAAGCGCGAAGGCAGAGACGCCTCGGTTTCGACGTTCCTGCACGACAACGCCGGGCCGGGGTTCCGGCTGGAGGCGATGGCACCCCGTGGCAAGTTCGTGCTCGATGAAACCAGCAAGCGGTCGGTGGCGCTCGTCTCGGGTGGGGTCGGCGTGACGCCGATGATCGCTATGCTGAACCATCTTGTCATCCAACCGGGAGGGTTGCAGCGTAAGGTCCATTTCGTTCACGGGGCGCGTAGCGGACGCGAACATGCATTTGGTCCCCACGTCCGCGCACTTGCGGCTGAGCATCCAGACCTTGCGGTGCATGTCTGCTACAGTGCTCCAGAGGCGTCGGATCAGCTGGGCGAAACGCATGACAGCGTCGGGCGGGTTTGCCCAGACCTGTTGAAGCAGCTTTT
>JASHQG010000649.1 GCA_030037665.1 Acetobacteraceae bacterium | reverse complement strand
AACCAGACGCATCTTCGACCTACTGGACGACGTCGCCAACCGGCATGTGCGACGCTTCTGGCCTGGTCTGATGTTTACCCGAGAAGCTGCGCCCCGCTCTGTGGTCAGACAACTAGGTGCTGCCAGACATTAATGGGGATGATGGTTGGGAACTTCCGGTGCCGCCCACCCATGTCACCGTGCGTGGCTGCCCCGTTGGTCTGGCCGTCGCCGACGTCGATTGCCGCACCGGCTCGAACTCGGGGAGATCCTGACAGCGCTGAGTCGATACAGACCGACTGATCTCGCCATGCACGCGAGAGAGCCCCCCAAACCGCCTGCCGCCAGACAGATGGCAGTTGGACACGCGCATCGAGGAGACACCATGATCCGGTTCTATTTTCACCCGACGCCCAATCCCGCAAAGGTCGCGCTCTTCCTCGAAGAGGCCGGCCTAGCCTACGAAGTGATCCCGGTCGACACCAGCAAAGGCGAGCAACACACGCGCGCGTTTCGGGCGATTAACCCCAATGGCAAGGTACCGGCGATCGTCGATACGGAGGCGCTAGGCGGCAAGGAGGTCCGGGTATTCGACTCCACAGCAATCTTGCTCTATCTCGCCCAGAAGACGGGTAAGTATCTTGGCAAGCTGGAAAACCGTGCCGAATTGCTGTCCTGGCTATTGTTCATCGCCTCTGGGTTGGGACCGTTTTCCGGCCAGGCTGTGCACTTCCAGTTCGCCGCCCCCGATGGCCTTGCTTACGCCGTGAACCGCTATCGCCGGGAGGCAGAGCGGCATTACCAGGTGCTGAACGACCACCTCACCGGTCGCGAGTTTATCGTCGGCGACGACTATACGATCGCAGACATGTCGGCTTGGGGGTGGCTGGACCGTGCCGCCCGCGTGCTCAAGGGCGAATCCGATCCACTCGCGGTCTATCCCAATCTGAAGCGGCTGTTCCAGACCGTTGATGCACGGCCGGCGGTGGTCCGGGCACGCGCAGTCGGCAAGGAACACGATTTCAAAAAAATTGTCGACGAGGAGAGCAAGCGCGCGTTGTTTCCTTCGAATTATCCGGCACCGGTGTGAAAAGCGTAACCGAACATCTGCAAGCTGAAGGAAGACCGCGATGACCCGACTGTCTGATCTGCCGCCGGCGCAGGCCAAGCGTTTGGCCGAAGTCGACTGCCCACACTTCGAGACAACGCCCTTCGTCTCGGGCCCCCCGCTGTCACAGCGGAAAATCGCGATTGTCTCGTCCGCCGGGTTGTTCCGGCGCGGCACCGAGCCGTTTCGCGGTCGCGATTCCGACTATCGGATCGTCCCTGGCGACATTGTATGGCAGGACCTGCTGACCAGCCACATATCCGTAAATTTTGATCGCACCGGGCTGCAGAAGGATTGGAACGTCGCATTCCCGCTGGACCGGATGCGGGAGCTGGCGGCAGAGGGTGTGATCGGGGCGTTCGCTGACACCCATTATTCGTTCATGGGCGCGGCCGATCCGCTTGGGATGGAGCCGCACGCACGTGAGCTCGCCGGTCGACTGAAGCAGGACGAGGTGGATTCCGTCTTGCTGACCCCCGTCTGACCCGTCTGCACGCGCGCCGTGAGCGCGCTCGGACACTATCTGGAAGAAGAGGGCCTGGCCACGGTCGCGATCAGCCTGATCCGGCCACAGACCGAAAACACCCGGCCGCCCCGTGCGCTGTGGGTGCCGTTCGAGCTTGGACGCCCCCTCGGCCCACCGTGCGATCCCGTGTTCCAGCGGCGGGTCGTGCTCGCGGCCCTGCAGTTGCTTGAACGGCAGGACGGTCCGGTGCTGCTAGAGGATTTCCCTGACGACGATCCGAGCAGGCAGACCGATCCGAACTGGCAGCCGCCACTGACGGCGCCTGTCAGCGGCGGAGCTGGTGATACAGCGCTCGCCGCTGCTCTGGAGACGGAGGTGCGGGCACTGATTGGCGCGCATCAGCGGTGGGTAGAGCAATATTGCCGGACCACGGCCGGGGTCAGCGGATTGGAGATCGCGGCAGCGGCCCATTACGTCGCCGAATGGCTGCGTGGGAACAGACCCCAGAGTCCGCGTGCAGGGTTCTCCGCGCCGTTGCTACTGCGCTTCGCGATCGACGACCTCAAGGCATACGCCTTGGAAGCGGCGGCAGCGGGCTCCACCAAACCATCGAGCAGCCAGCTGGGCGACTGGCTATGGAACGAAACGGTGACAGGCGCGTCCATTCATGCGTTACGCGCCGCGCTGTTGAACGATGAGGATCAGCGACTCAGACTGATCGCCGAAAATTTCATGATTCCCGGCGCTCGGGTCCGCACCAAAGGGTGAGGAACGGTATCGATCCGGCTACCCGGCGATTGGTTGGCAGTACTAACGAGAGGTCCTTAAACAGGCCAATGCGTGCCAACAGAAAAGTAGGGGACATCTAGGATCCCAGTACAACTTGCCCCGGTGCAAACTGACCGATTGCTCGGCAAGCCCGAAGGTAACGCCGGCAGTGCACTTGGTGAAATGCTAAACCAAATGAATGGCACGCGACTGAGGTGGTCTACAAACAGCCTCGCCCCAAGCCAGAAAACCATGTGTTGAAGACCGGTTCCTCCGTTGCAAACCTTAAGTCCATTGGCCTCGGATCATGGCCCATACGGGACGGTGTGGTCCGCGTCGGATTTCATGGCTTGGTGCTCGTTGCGATCGTCGCCGGTTGCGCGACACGATGGTACACGGTCGGCTCGCGGCATTCGAGAGATTAAAGCAGATTTTATTTGTGGGCGAAGCGGTCAGAAGACAGGCTGCATTATAAGCATTGCGATGTGCTCCCACGAGCCGAACGCCTGAGCAACACACGACCCAGGAGTCAGTGGAATGGCAACGGAACCAGTCACACTCTTTCAGGATTGCGTTTTCGAATCATACTCGAATGGTCAGGTCCGAATTAGCAACAGCAATCCCATCGGTCATGTTCCAGGCGGCGTAACCGAGCGACTTGAACCGACCGAAGCCGAATGGCGGGTCGTGACCCATGCGGACACGCTCGACGCCGCTCGTCGCATTGATCAGGCATTGCTTGGTCGTGGCCTCGGCAACAACCGCCCGGTTCTGATCCTCTCAGTAAACGACATCGAGCACGCCTTGGTGTCGCTTGCGCACCTTCACGTCGGCGCCCCGGTGGTTCCTTTGTCAACCACCTACTCGCCGCTGTCGTCCGATCACGCAGAGCTGCGTGACATTGCCGCATCGGTAGAACCGTCTCTGACTTTTGCGGATCACGGATCGTGTGCGGTGTAATCCCATTGCCCGATGTGCTCGTCATCGAAGACGATTCCCAAGCAGCGGTTGAGATCATGGCCGCGCTGAACGACCACGGCTTCGCGGTGGACTCGGCAAGCGACGGTCCCGAGGCGCTGCTCCGGGTCACCGCTAAAACCTACGATGCCATTGTGCTCGATCGCATACTGCCTGGCAGACTCGACGGTCTGGGCTTGCTGGCAACGCTACGCACCGCGGGCATCGAGGCACCCGTGCTGATCCTCAGTGGACTATCGGGCGTGGATGAGCGAGTGCGCGGGCTGCGCGCCGGCGGCGACGATTACCTGACCAAGCCGTTCGATGTCCTGGAGCTGACGGCCCGGCTGGACGCGCTGCTCCGCCGCCAGTCCAGCGCGTCTCAGCGTGAGACCATGCGTGTTGGGGCGCTCGAGATGCACCTGCTGAGGCACACCGTCACGCATGCCGGCAAGCCGATCGAACTGCGAGCCCGGGAGTTCCGGCTGCTGGAATGCCTCACGCGGCACGCCGGCCAGGTCGTCACCCGCACCATGTTGTTCGACGAAGTCTGGAATCCCCACCACATTGAGCCTACCCGAGTCATTGACGTGCATATCGGTAAACTGCGGCACAAGCTGGACCCTGAGGGCACCGGTCCGGTGATCGAGACTGTACGCGGCGCCGGGTACATTCTCCATGCGCCTGACTGATCTCCGCCGCACGACCAGTTTTCGCCTGGCGGTACACTTCTCGCTGCTGTTTGGTACGGCAGCAGCCCTGCTGTCCGGGTTCATTTACATGCAGACGCGGAACTACCTGGCGCAGCGCGCGGACGAAGCGTTGATGATGGAGTTGACGGCTTTCGACGGCATGGATGACGCCCAATTGCGCCACTTGGTCACCGCGCAGGTGGCCATGGATCCGAATTTGCAGCGGCCTCACACTGTTTACAGCTTGGGCGGCGAGTATCTGGCCGGCAGCCATATTGGTCCACCACAATTCAATATTCTGGCTCAACCCACCAATCGGCCCTTTGCCTTCACGCTGCGGCGCAATAGCCGGATCGTGCCGTACCAGGGCGCAGCACGCATTTTTCCTGGTGGACAGCGTCTGCTGGTCGCGCAGGACATGACGAACGCCCGTGCCTTTCGCATATTGCTCTTGCAATCATGCCTCTGGGGCGGGCTGGCGACCATCGTCCTCGGCCTGGTCGGGACGGCGGCGGCGGGTGCCGACGCGGTTCGCCACATCGACGGAGTCACAAGGGCTGTTCAGCGCATCATCGGCGGCAATCTGTCCGAACGCCTGCCGACAAGGGGCGGTCACAGCGACCTCAACCGGCTGGCACATGAGATCAACTTCATGCTCGACGAGATCGAGCGTCTGATGCTGGAAGTGAAGGGCGTCTGCGATAATGTGGCGCATGATCTGCGCACTCCATTGACGCGCTTGCTCGCTGGGCTGGAACGTGTGCGCCGCCGTGCCGGGACGATGGACGATTACGCCGCAGCAGTTGATGAAGCCACGGAGGAAATCCGCGAGCTGCTGAAGACGTTCGCCGCAATGCTGCGTATCGCCGAGGCAGAAAGCGGCGTACGGCGCGCGGGTTTTGCTGCGATCGACCTGACACAGGTCAGCGCTGACGTCCTCGAATTTTATGAGCCCATGGCCGAGCAAAAGGGGGTGACATTAGGGATGGCAGACGGTGCCAGCGTGCCAATGCTGGGAGATCCCAGCCTGCTGTTCGAGGCGCTCAGCAACTTGGTCGATAATGCCTTAAAGTTCACGCCATCTGGCGGAAGGGTCGAGGTGCGAGTCTTTGCCGAAGACGGAGCCCAAGGCTTCGAAGTTTCGGACACTGGTCCGGGAATCCCAGCCGATCAGCGCGAAGCTGTCCTACGCCGCTTCTATCGGGCGGAGCAAAGCCGCAGTGCGCCAGGGAGCGGACTCGGCTTGCCGCTGGTTGCGGCTGTCGCCAGGTTGCACGACATGGTGATACGCATCGGTGATTCCAACCCAGGTTGCCGGATCGCATTGGTCAGCTCACAGCATTCGAGAGTGTAGAGCCGATTTTAATTGCGGGGGAAGCGGTCAGAAGAGAGCCCGCATTATAAGCATTATTATGAGCTACCAAGAGCCGAATCCCTGGGCAGGTGCGCTTGGAAACCACTGAACAGTGGCGACATACGGTGAACGCCACGTCGTTGGCGGCATGCCTGCTGTCGCCAAACATTCTCTCGCGTCAGATACTCGCTCCGCTACTCGTGATGACGCCGCTTCGTAACTCGCACTCCCCTTATAGCGAATACTCAGTCGGACGCTACGTCGCGCCATGTCTACTGGTAAGCCAGGTAATGGAGACGGACATCATGGTCAGTGATTTTTATGTTTCCGAACAAGGCCAAGGTTCGTATTGGCCCCTCGGTATTCTACGATGGGTGATGGTGCTGATCTTTATCTCGTTCGGTATACAAAAGTTTACGCCTCAGTCTGCAGACAGCATTGCTGTATACATTTCAAACAGCCCATTCATTTGGTGGCTGTCTATCTTTGGGATCAGAGGTGAGGCCGATCTGCTCGGTACTATCGAGTTAACAACAGCCGCACTTCTCATCGCCGGCGCGTTCGTCCCGATTCTGTCCGCGATCGGATCATTGATGGGAATTGGCACTTTCGCGATAACCTGGTCATTTTTCTTTTCGACGCCCGGTGCCGTCAGATGGAGCATATCCACGGACCCAATAGCCTGGAACCTAACTGGGGAATTTTTGTACAAAGATATCGTGCTGCTTTGTGTTTGTATCATCTTGTTTTTGACATCGCTGCCAAGAAACATCGTCCCGCTCCGGCCAAGGTGATGGCAAGGTTCTCAGACGAGGGCTCGCGTGGCGCCGTCACCGAGTTCGGCGGATTCATCGGTGGAGCGCTCGCGTCGAGCGTTGTCGCTGCGGCTCCAGTTCCGTCGCCTGGTTACCTGTGGTCGGTCTACCAATGGCCTGGTTATGCGTGGCCTGCGCCAGCCGTCCCTCTGGCACCTGGCCAGGCCAGCGCCGCTGCTCCGGCGTCCGAGACACGTGTTGTGTCAAACACCGGTATGACAACACACACCGCCCAGACCAGGCACGCTCCGCGGTCTGCTGAACGTGTGAGCAGCGAAAGTACGGCACCCATGAAGAAAGTCTCACCGCCTGTGTGCCGCTGGCTGGCATGGCTTGCATGGATGACCGCCGCGGGCGGCATGCTGGCGTCGTGCGACACCTCGGCCGGCGTCTCGCCCGCCCTGCATGGAACCTATTGGGAGCACGCACTCGTTACCAACCCGGACGGCGGCGGCCCGCAGGTCGTGCGCTGGGGCCCGCCGCAGAACTACAACCCTGCAGGCAACTGACCGGAACGCCCCCGTGGCTGCATCCACAGGCCGGTCAAGCGCATCGATGTAGTCGAGGATCAGCTTGCTCGCTCTCGCAGCGGTGCGGGAGCGCGTTGCTGCCAGTGGGCCACGCGGAAGATCGCCGGCTGCTGCGGCTGCCGCGTCCTTCCGCTGTGCCGGTTATCCACGATGTGGCGTACGACCAGGCTGGCGCAGCGGTGGTGGTGACGCATCGCCGCGATGACAAGCTAGGCCTACGTCAACGAAAATCGCTGAACCGATGCCGCCAGCGGTCAGCGCTGAAAGGCGGCCAACCTGCGATCCACTTCGTCGCGCAACCGGTACCAAACGCCGATTGCGGGCAAGAACCAGGGATTGCCGGAGTACAGCGGATGATCGGGGAAATCCTCGCTCTCGAACGCGCTGGTTTGGTGGCTGATACCGGCGATCTTTCGCGCGGTCTGCCAACCGAGATACGTCATCATCGCCACACCGCTGCCGTTGCAGCCCTGCAGGTAGTGCATGCCGTCCGGTTGACGCCCTATGTGCGGCAGGGCGTCCAGAGTGAACGCCACGTTGCCGGTCCAGCAATGCGTGACCTTGATGCCGCGCAGTTGCGGGAACCGCTCCGTCATGAGCCGGTGCAGGATGGGGACGATCTGTTGCGGCGGGACCGGCGTGAAGCGCGCACGCCCGCCGAACATCAGCCGCCTGCCGTCCGGCGGCATCCGGTAATAGCACAACACCCGACGTGTATCGGCGAGCGTTCGTTGCTTCGGTATCAAAGCGGTCGCGAGATCCGGCGGCAATTCCTCGGTGGTGATGATATGACTGGCGAGCGGAACCACCCGTCGCTTCAAGTCCGGCGTGATGTCTCCGGTATAACCGTTGGTGGCAATCACCACCTGCTCCGCGTGCACGGTCCCACGGGTGGTCCGCAATTCCCAGCCGCCGTTGCGTGCCGCGATGCGCTGCACGCCCGCGCGGGCGCAAACTTGTATGTCGCGCGCCTGGCAGCCCTCCAGCAGGCCCTTGTATTACAGCGCCGGGTGCAGGATGGCGGAGCGTTCCACCACCATGCCCCCATAGTAGTAGTCGCTGGCCATTTCCTCGCGCTGGCGTTCGCGCGGCGCCATGGAAGCTTCCTATTGCGCCGCATCGTTCAAGAGCGCGACCTTCCGCGCCTGCCCGGCGTAATGTGCCCGCGTCCAGGCACCCACGAAACGGCCAGTCTTCTTCCAGTGACACTCGATATGTTCCTCGGCAATCAGCCGCTCAATCAGGCTGAACGCCTCAGCACGTCCGACAGCAGCGCACGCGCGCGCTGCGATTCGGGATCAAGCGTCTTGCCGAAAAGCTTTTTCCGGTGTTCACCCCGCCGCTGACGCCGCCGCCATCGCGCGTACTGGCGCCGAAACCAAGCTCCGCCACTCCCAGGACCAGGCAGTCGACACCGCTCTTGGCCGCCTCCAAGGCCGCAGAGAGTCCGGCATAACCCGCCCCGACGATGGCCAGCTGCGCATGTGACGGCACGTCGAGAGGATTGTGCGCGGTGGGTTGATAGGCTTCCAACCAGTACGGCATCGGCTTGACGTCGCGATGGAAGACCTCGCCCTGTGGCATGGTGCGCTCCTCCAGCGAAACCGCTGCGCGGCGTACGGCGCGGGATCGATGTCGGACAGCTCCCCCACAATCATCCGCGCAACCAGCCGTCCACAGGGCGGCCCGCCAGTGATGCCGAAGTGGCCGTGGCCGAGCGCGAAATGCGGGCCCGGCCAACCCGATGCTGCGCCGAGAATCCGCAGGCTGCCCTGCGTAGACGGCCGGAATCCCATCCAATAGCGCGCATCCTTGCCGCTGCGGGCGGGAAATATCCGCCTTGCATGCTGAACCAGTATCTTCGCACGCTGCTCATTGGGGAGCTCGTCGAGTCCGGCGATCTCCACTGTTCCCGCAACGCGCAGGCCGTCCTCCATCGGCGTGACGCCGACCGCGCGGGTCTTGTTGCTGATTGGCAATGCCGGCACCACTTCCGGATTGAACAGCATCGCGTGATAGCCGCGGCCCGTTTCCAAGGGCAGCCTGATGCCGAGGGGGCGGAGCAATTGCAGCGACCAAGCGCCGGCAGCGATCACACGTGATTGGCCGATCGATTGGCGGTGTTGATCATCACCATCCAACCGCCGCTCTCGTTCGGAATCAGTTTCATAGCGCGCTCGTTGATTAGCGCACCGCCTTCACGGGTGAACAGTTCGCCCAGCGTGCACACGCTGCGTTGCGGACTGACCGTGAAGCCGTTGCCGGGGGACCAACAGGCCACGAGTCACCTCGCGCGCGATGTCAGGGAACATTTGACGCAGGTCATCTGCGGTGAGAGCCTCGGTGTGGATGCCATGACGCTCACGGATCTGCTGCTCAATCGCGGAGTTGCTGATGTCGGCCTCGCCTTCCCGCACCCGCACCTGCCCGATCGGGCGGAACAGGTCATGATAGAGCGCCGCACCGAGCAGCTCTTGCCAACAGTCCGGCGACTGCCGATGCAACGCGCGCATCGCATCGGAGATGGCCAGAACGCGATCGAGCCGGCCAGATTCAATCCAACGCATCAGCCAGGGCAGCGCGCGTGGGAAGTAGGACGGGCGAACCGACAGCGGGCCGAGCGGGTCCATCAGCCAGCGTGACACCTTGGGCAGCATGAACGGGAGCGCAATCGGCACCGCAGTGTCCGGACTTATCAGTCCGGCATTGCCGAAGCAGACGCCTCTGTCAGGTTGCCGATAAGCATGAGAATACCAGCGCACGCACAACACGATGATCTCGCGATCAAAGTGCCGCCCTTCGAACAGCTCGGCAGAGGCCAGAAATCTGGCCTCGCGCCGCCCTCAAATCCACCGGGCAGGCGTCAGGATGGGGCAGTCACCAATTTGCACCAGACCCACTGATGGTCGCTCCTTCAACGCTGGACGCAACCAGCGTATGCGATCACGCGACCGGCGTGGGCGCCGTCGTGACGCGCATGCCGTCGGTGGCGCCGATCGGCGGATTCAGGATCAGCCGATCGCCTGCGCGCAGGCCTCCGCGCACCTCGACGGTGGCACCGTTGTCGGCCGCGACGTTTAGCCGACGCAGGTGAAGCACGCCCCTGTCGTAAACCGCCGCCTGCAACCCCGCGTCGTTGAAAATGATGGCCTGAGACGGAACCGAGATCACAGGATACTGCCGCGGCTCGTGCAGGTGGACGATCGTATAAACCCCCGGCGCCAAGGTTCCATCCTTGTTTTTCACATCGACTTCGGCGAGTACGGTCCGTGTGTCGGACTGCAGCGCATTCGCATTGCGCGCGAGCCTGCCGTGGAAAACCCGCCCCGGAAGCTCCGGCACCGTCACGTCGGCTTCGTCGCCGTCCTGCATGCCGAAATAGTCTTCCTGCGGCACATATATTTGCACCCGAAGCGTCGAGGTGTGCGCAATGGTGAACAACGGGGTGCCGCTGTTCTCGTTGGCCGTCACCAGGCTGCCGACATCGATCTGGCGGCTGGTGATCACGCCATCGAACGGCGCCACCACCTGCTCGAAGCCAGTCAGTTGCACCAACCGATCCACGTCCGCCTGCTGCGCCACAACGTTGGCGCGTGCGACAGCCAGCGCCGCGGTGTCCGCCGACAGGGTATCGCGATCGACGTCGGCCTGTTGCTGACTTGTCCAGCCACCCTTGGCCGTCTGCGCTGTACGCCAGGCATTGTCGTAGGCCACTTTGACGTCCGCCTGGGCTTTCAGCACGTTCGCCTGCAACTGCACGAGCTGGGCACGCGCCTGGGCAAGCTGCTGATCGAGATCGGGTGCCGCGATCACCGCGAGGACGGCGCCGGCATGGACACGGCTGCCGATATCAACATAACGCTTGGCAATGTAGCCGGTAGCGCGCGCGTACAGCGTCGCGGTGTCGAATGCCTGGGTAGAACCAGGCAGCTCGATGTCGCGCGGTGTGTCCTCGGCCCTGAGAGCCATGGTGCGCACCACGGGCACGGCATCGCGTTGCGCTGCCAGGATGGCGTCGGCCGATGCTTCGCGCTCGGCTCGGCGGTGGGCGCCGAGGCCAACCAGGAGGGCAAGACCGGCCACCGCGACCAGCCCCAGGAGACGACGATTGCGGCAGCGACGGCGTTCCCGGTGCGGGTCAGGCGACTGCATGGGCTGCTCGCGCTGATTTGGCAGCAGCTCTGTCTTGGATGGCATTTCGTTCATGGATGCAGTTCCAACTTCACCAGATCTTCTGACAACTCCACCGGGCGGCGATCGAACTTGCCAATCACCGAGTAAAGATACGGGACGAACAAGAGGGTGGTGATCGTGCCAATCATCACACCACCAACCACCGCGCGCGCGAGCGCGGCATTCGCCTCCTCGCCGGGACCGCCAATCGCCATCGGCAGCATGCCGACAATCATCGCGGCGGCGGTCATCAGCACCGGGCGCACGCGGGTCGTGCCGGCCGATAGTGCGGCTTCAAACGCGCTCATGCCGGCCTCGCGCTGCTCGCGGGCGAAGGTGACCAGCAGGATGGAGTTTGCCGAGGCGACACCGATCGCCATGATGGCGCCCATCAGTGAGGGCACATTGAAGGTCGTCCCCGTGGCGAACAGCATCAAAATAAGACCGCTGCCCGCGCCCGGCAGCGCCAGCAGCACCGCGAGTGGGTCCAGAAAACTCTGGTAATTGACCACCATGAGCGCATAGACAAAGACCGCGGCGAACAGCAGGCCGATGGTCAGGTCACCGAATGCCTGATTCATGCTGGCGATCTGGCCGCGGATCACGATGCGGTCGGCGGGACCAAGCTTGCCCTGCATCTGCCGCACCACGTGCTGGATGGCGCGGGCAGCGCTGCCGAGGTCGCGGTCCTGCACGCTGGCATACACGTCGTAAACCTCCTGGATATTCGAGTGGGTGTAGACCGACTGCACCGCCTCGCGCTTCGCCCTGGCCACGTTGCCGAGCAGGTCGGGTACCACGACGTTGCCCGAGAGCGACGCGGCAATCGGGGTGTTGTCGAGCTGACGTTTGTTCGAGATCCGGTATTCCGGCGTCTGCACCGCGAAATAGTAGGGAATGCCGTTTTTCGGATCCGACCAGAAGTTGGGAGAAACCTGTTCCGACGAGCTCAGGCTGATGTTCATGTTGTTGGCAATCTGGCTGATGTTCAGGCCGAGCTCCTGCGCGCGGGTGCGGTCGATCGCATAGAACAGCTCCGGCGCGTCCAGTTCCTGCTGGACGTGGCTGTCGACGACGCCGGGGATGTTCGCGAGGCGCTTCGCCAGCTCCGTGGCGATCTTTTCGTTGGCGGCGCGGTCGCGGCCCACAACCTGCACGTCTATCTGGGAGGGCACGCCGAAGTTCAACACCTGGGTGGCGAGGTCGGCGGGCTGGAAGTAGAACAGCACGTTGGGGAAGGCGACCGGCAACTCCTGCCTCAGCCTCTTGATGTAGCGGGCGGTGGGCGCATGGCCCTGGTTCAGCTGGATCAGGATCTGGCCGTCATTCGCCCCGATCGTGCTGCCATCGGAGTAGGCGAGGTTGTACACCCGCTGCGGCAGACCGACATTGTCAAGCAAAAGGCCAAGATCTTTGCGCGGGATCTGCCGGCGGACGTTGTCCTCGACGGCATGAAAGATCTGCTCGGTGTCCTCTATGCGGGTGCGTGCCGGCGCACGAACGTGCAGTTCGATCAGCCCGGCGTCGATGCTGGGAAAGAAATCGGTGCCCGTGAACATGGCAACCACCAGCGCCCCCGCCACCACGGATCCCGCAACCAGCGGTGTGAGTACACGGCGGCGTAGGATGCCCGCGAGCAGCCAGGCGTAGAAGTTGCGAAAGTGGTCGAAGCGCTCATTGAACCGATCATGGAACCGGGTGAGCCACGTCTTCGGTCCCCGGTAGTCATGCTCCCCGCGCAGCAGCAGGCGAATGATAATCGGCGTCAAGGTGCGCGAGATGGCGTAGGAGGCCAGCATCGCGAACACCACCGCCATCGCGAGCGGCGTGAACAGGTATCTCGAGGCGCCCTGCAGGAAGAAAACGGAGACGAACACGCAGCAGATGGCGAGCGTGGAAATCAAAGTCGGCACCGCGATCCCGGCCGCACCCTCCAGTACGGCGCGATCGAATTCACTGCCATTCTCGAGCAGCCGGTGCGTGTTTTCGATCGTGACCGTCGAATCATCAACCAGGATGCCGATGGCGAGCGCCAGGCCCCCGAGGGTCATGGTATTGATGGTTTCACCCAAGGCGGCGAGCACGGCGATCGAGGTCAGGATCGACAATGGAATCGAGACCATCACGATGAGGGTGGAGCGCCACGAGCCCAGGAACACGAGGATCATCAGCGCCGTCAGGCCGGCTGCGATCGCGCCCTCGCGCAGCACACTCGCGATCGACTGCTGAACGAACACCGACTGGTCAAACAGCAGATGGATCTGCATGCCCGGGGGCGCGGCTTTCCGAATGGCCGGCAAAGCGGCTTTCACCCGGTGCACGACATCGAGCGTTGAGGCATCGCCGTTCTTGATAATGGTGAGCAGCACCGCCCGCTTGCCGTCGGCGTGCACGATGTTCTGCTGCACCGCCCACTTGTCGGCGACGTTCGCCACATCGGAGAGGTAGACCGTTCTGGCGCCAAACTGCTTGATCGGCAGGCGATTGAGCGCCTGGACCGTGAGCGGCATGGCGTTCACACGCACGATGAACTGCTGTCTGCCCATCTTTGCATCGCCGGAGGGCAAAGTGAGGCTCTGGGCGTTGACCGCGTTCACCACGTCGTCCGGCGTGATGCCGCGCGCACGCAGTGCGTCCGGATCCAGATTGACCATGATCTGGCGGTACTTGCCACCATACGGGGTGGGCAGTGTGATACCGGGAATCGGCGCCAGCTGCTGGCGGATTTGATAAAGGCCGTAGTCGTAGAGCTGCTGCTCGTTGAGCGTGTTGGAGCTCAAGGAAAGCTGGAGCACCGGCACCGAAGAGGCGTTGTATTGAACGATGATCGGCGGCTGGATGCCCGTCGGCATCAGGGCGCGGATGGCGTTGGTCGCCGAAACGATTTGCGCGATGGCGAGGTCGATGTTGACGTCCGGCTGGAAGTAGATTTTTTGCACCGCGACCCCTTCCAGGGTCTGGCTTTCCATGTTGCGGATGTTGTTGACGCTGGAGCTGATCGAGAACTCGCTGTAGGTGGTGATGCGCTGTTCCATCTCCTGAGGCGACAGCCCTGTGTACTGCCAGATCACCGAGACCACGGGGATGTTGATATTCGGGAAGATGTCCTTGGGCGTGACCAGAATGGCGCTGACACCGAGGAACAGCATCAAACCGGCAAGCACATAAAACGTGTGCGGAAACCTCAGCGCGAAGCGGACGATTCCCATTGAGAGACTCTCCCGAAAAAAGCGGCCATGCGCGCCGCCTGATTGAGGTCGGGGCGGCGCTTCGGGTTCCTGAGTTGAATTGTCACGGAATCAGCTGCCGTCAGCCTCACGTCATGCCACATAGGCGAGGCCACCGACCTCGTCGCTACGAGGCCAAACCGGTTCGCGGCCATTGGACTGACCTGAGGATCGACAACGCCGACAAGGTTCATCAACACCAGACACCGTACTTTCAGCTCCTAGAGGTTGATCATGCTGGTAGCCATTGCGACAACCTTCCTATGAGATCGCTCGTGCAACGGAGCGGCGAACCTCTCGCGCCGCCCCAAGACGCGTTCACGGCTGCAACTCGGTTGATAGCAACATGCATGATGGAAACTTCCGTAATGCAGTACTCGTCCAGGGCCGCGCGACACGGCGCATGTCAGATGGAATTCGGAGTGCTCACGTCACGCTTGCCCGCGGGATGCACCCGCGGGTCAGGCAAGCGTGCCGCGGTTCGGAGAATGCTTCTCCTGGACGAACGGCTGTCTCTGCCGGACGTCCGGCAGGAATGCTTGGAAATTTCGCGCGAGAGTTTCATCGTTCGGCTCCATAGTGCGAAGCAGTCACGGGAGATGGGTGTCGCCCCCACCGGTTTCGACACATGCGCTGCGTCCGGGTAACGCGATAGCCTATATATCCGGATGCCAACTATTGCCTCCGCAGATACGTGCCTGATGGCCCGCGCGTCCGTTGCCCAGCTCGCCATCCGGGCACTCAGTCCCTGGATAGCGCGCACATGCGGCCTGGTCGCGACGCTCTTCGTTTCCATATAGAAATCGAATGACCAGTCGCCGCCATCACGACCAATGCCGGAACTTTTGACCCCTCCGAAAGGTGTCGGCAGATGGCGCACATTGTCGGAGTTCACCCAGATCATCCCCGCCTCGAGCTGGTCGGTGAAGCGGAAGGCCCGGGTAACATCCGACGTCCACAGATAGCCGGTCAGGCGATACGGGACATCATTGGCAAGCGCCAGCGCCTCGGCTTCGTCCTTGAACGGGATGACCGTCAGCACTGGCCCGAAGATCTCCTCCTGTGCGATTCGCATGCCATTGTTGGCGCCGGTGAAGAGAGTCGGGGCCACGTAGGAGCCGCCACCTGGTGCATTGACCTTTTCTCCACCTGCACGAACCGTGGCGCCTTCCGCACGGGCGACCCCGATATATTCGAGCACCTTTTTTTCGTGCACCGAATGGATCAGCGGACCGACAACCGTCGCCGGGTCTAGCGGATGTCCCACCTTGATACGCCGTGCCTTCTCAGCGACTAGATCGGCGACAGTGTCGTGGATGCGTTCCTCGACGAGAAGGCGCGAGAACGAAGTCCACCGTTCGCCATTCAGCGAGTAAATCATGAAGACAGCGGCATCGGCAGCGCGCTCCAGATCGGCGTCCGCGAAGACGATGGCGGGATTCTTGCCGCCGAGTTCGAAATGCACGCGCTTCAGCGTATCAGCACCCTGTCGGATGATGAGCGAACCGATGCGGCTTTCACCCACGAATCCAATCGCTTTGCTATCGGGGCGCTCTGTCAACGCCTTGCCAGCATCTTCACCGAAGCCATTGACGAGATTCCCCACCCCCTGCGGTAAACCAGCCTCTTCGGCGATCTCCACCAGAAGACGCGCAGTCGGCGGCGAGAACGCGGCTGGCTTGTGAACGACCGTGCAGCCCGCGGCAAGCGCTGGCGCGATCTTCCACGTGGATAGCGTAAAAGGCGTGTTCCACGGGGTGATAACGCCAACCGGCCCGATGGGCGTGCGCGTCGTGATGTTGACCTGGTCCGCGGCACGCAGCGCCTTTCCATCCCGCGCGGCTGGCGCCCGGTCGGCAAAGAAACGGAAATTCGCCGCACCGCGCAGCGCGGCCTTCGCCATAAAACGTAGGGATTGGCCGGTGTCCATGCATTCTATGAATGCGATTTCCTCGGCGCGCGCGCCGATAGCATCCGCTATGGCATGCAACAGTTTCTGCCGGCCCTCCCCCGAAAAGGCGACCCACGCTGCAAACGCATCCTTTGCCGCTTTCGCGGCGCGGTCGATGTCCTCGGCCTTGCCACGCGCGACCTTCGCGAGAGGTTGCATATCGACGGGAGAGAGCGTTTCGAACGCCGTTCCTTCCGCCGCCGGCACCGCTTCGCTATTAGTCTGATTGAGCACGCCGCCGGTGTGGACAGGGGCCAGATACCGCGAGGCTTGGGCCAGGTGTTCATCGAGTTGGGACACATCTGCTCTCCTATGTCGCGGTGCCGGAGTTGAGCGGCGACAACGACCGGGTCATCAGCCACCTGCTGACGCTCGAGCCGGGGCACCGTGGCGCAGGGGTGGATGGATGGCGTTCCAGCTCAGGACCGGATCGACCTCGCGGATTTCGAGCGATAGAGCGAAACGCGGGCTTTCAACCAAGGTGCTCAGCTCTTTCGTGGCAGCCGCGAAGATCGCTGCACGGGCGCGCTTGCGGTCCGGCTCGCCGCGACCGGCGCCAACACGGAACGGCGCATCGATGAAGGCATTCTCCGGCAGTCCGCCGGCGATGGCATAATGCTCGCCGCGATAGGCGCGCAGCACCAACGTCCCAATTCTCCTCGAAAGTCTTGCGTCAAAGGTTCAGCACCAGGACAGGCGTCTGAGAGCGCGAGACGCAGATGATGATTGACCGGCCCTGCTTGCGTTCTTCCTCCGACAGCACGTAATCGCGGTGATCGGGCACACCCTCCAAAACGGTCGCTTCGCACGTCCGGCACATTCCCTCACGGCAGGAGCACGAGATTTCATGGCCATTTGCCTCGAGGGTCTCGAGGATCGATCGGCCCTCGGGAACCTCGATGCTGGCCCCGCTGGCCGCCAACTGCACGATGAAGCTCCTGTCCGGAGCCTGGGCCGGCGCCTCGGGGGGCGGTGAAAACCATTCGAAATGGGCGGTGACGCTCGGTCGGGCCACCGCGAGGCGGGCAACCGACCGCATGACGGGGTCTGGGCCGCAGCAATAGATGGCCGACCCCTCGTCGACCTGGAGCTCCCCGCCGTCGAAATCGAAGAACCGCCCCTTCTCGTCATCGAAATGAAACTGCAGCCGCATCGGATCCAGGCCGTCGAGCACGTCGCGGAACGCCGCGTGCGCGCGGCTGCGCGCCAGATAGAGCAGCCGCCAGTCCAGGCCGTTCCGGTGGCAGTGCCGCGCCATTGCCAGGATCGGCGTGATGCCAATGCCGCCGGCGATCAGCAGGTACCGTTCGGCGCCCGGCTTCAACGGGAAATTGTTGCGCGGCGGGCTGATCTCCAGCGTGCTGCCTTCCAGCGTTTCGTCGTGCACGAAGGCCGAACCGCCGCGCCCGGCGGGCGCTCGGGCGACGGCCACTTCGTAGCGGGTGAGATCGTCGGGATCGCCGAGCAGCGAATATTGCCGGACCAGCCCGTTGGCGAGAAAAAGATCGACATGCGCACCCGGATCGAACGGCGGCAGCCGGCCGCCAGCCGTGGGCCGCAGGCCCAGGTGGATGACGTCTGTCGCCGCCTTGGTTCGGCGCCACACCTGAACCGCGATACGATCCATGGGCTTCGATCCGTCCGCGCCGGCCGGTTCAGGCGCTTACCAGCGCCGCCCGCGGCGCGGTTTCGGCCTTGATGTTCTTCTCGATCAGCCAGCGCAGATGCAGAAGCGGCGCGTCGGCGGCGATAGCCTTCAACTGGAAGTCTGGATCGTCGTCGAGGACACGTTGCTGCTGCTCGATGAAGATCATGTCCTCGTGGAAGGCCTCGAGAATGCTGTCGTGGAGCGAGGCGGAGATGGCGTCGACGTTGTCGGTTTCCTGGTGCATGTAGACCCAGAAGAAGTGGGTCGTTTTATCGGTCTCCGGTGTCATCGCCTGGAAATTTCGAAATTCCAGCACGCCTGTCCGGTCTTTCTTCAGGTCCTGGCCGACCGGGCCAAAGCCCGATTCCAGATAGAAGAATGCCGGTGCCTTGAGGTGCACGGAGTTCCAGCGATCCACCTTCTTCAACGTGCTGTTTACCTTGGCGGCGAACGGCGGCAGGTCGCTGTTGTGGTGCCACTTGGTCAGGGAAAAGCCATCGGCCGACTTCTGCAGAGGACTCTGCACGTGCTCCCTGGCGTATTCCTCCGAACCTCCCAGTGTATTGGTGTGGACGTAGGCGATGTGCACCAGGTCCGCCAGGTTGTCGGTAATCAAGAGGTAGTTGGCATTGTAGTGGAGGTAGCCAGGAATGCCGTGCCACTCGGGCTTGCTGAGGTATTCGAAGCCGGGAATGGCGGCCGGATCAGCATTTTCCTGGTTGCCCATCCAGATCCAGATCAGGCTGTCCGCCTCTGCGACGGCGTAGCTCTTGATCTTCAGCGAGGGCGGAATGGTCACCTGCGTCGGAACGTCCACACACTTGCCCGACGGATCGAACAGCAGGCCATGGTACATACAGCGGACGCAATCACCCTCAAGGCGACCCAGCGCGAGCGGCGCGCCGCGATGACAGCAGCGATCCTCGATCGCGACGATCTGACCGGTGCTGTCCCGATACAGCAGGACCTTCTCGTTGAGCAATGTGCGCGGCACCAGCTTGCCGGCGACGATTTCGGAACTCCACGCGGCGACGTACCAGCAGTTTCTCATGAACATGTTTGAGCTCCCGTTGTTTTTGATTGGCAGGCGGCCATTGCCTTCAGGCCGCCCGCGCCAGGTTCATGACGCCGACGGTGCAGCCGCAGGCGAAGGCGGGGATGGGCTCGTAGCACCACACCTCACCGTGGCTGCCGCGGGCCGCGCCGGCGGCGGCGATGAACGTGCGGATTTCGTATCCGCCCTGGCCGCCCTGCCGGTGCGTCTCGTCGTCGGTATAGTCGAGCAGCGCGTCGCGGTCGTTGCGCTGCCAACGGTCCAAGAAGTCGTTGTCCCAGGTCGTGTTGATCGTGCCGGAATCGGCAGTGCACGGCCAATGGGAAATGCCGCCGGTCCCCACGACGGCGATGCGTTCGGGGATCGCATCCGCCGCCTTCCGGATGGCTTCGCCCAGCGCATAGACGCGATGGAGCGGCGCCATCGGCGGCGCCTGGCAGTTGATGTTGACCGGGATTACGGGCAGGTCGTAGTCGGGCGTCAGGTAGTGCAGAGGCACCATGATGCCGTGGTCGCACTGCCACTCCTCGGCATAGCTGAGATCGACATCCTGCATCATCCCGTCGATCAGCTTGCGCGATAGGGCCCTGTCACCGGGGATGGAGGTGCGCGGGATGCGCAGCCAGTCGGGATCCTCGATAGGCCCGCTATAGGCGTCTGCCATGCCGACGGCGAAGGCCGGCATATTGTTCATGAAGAAATTCGCAAAGTGCTCTGCGGCGATGACGACCAAGGCACTGGGCCGGGTGGCGTGCAAGGCGGCGGCCATGCGCGCAAAGGCGCTGCTGAACCGGTCATAGGCGTTCGGATCGGCGCGTTCAGTGCGCGCGGTAATCCCCGGCCCATGACTGCAGACGCCAACGAAAACGAGACTCATTGGACCGCTCCCTTGACCGCATAGAGGCCCTCGCGGACGGGCCCGTAATCCTTCAGCCCCCGCTTCAACGCCGCGACATAGGCGTCCCAGGGGTAGCCGCAGAACGCAGCGAAATGCATCAGCAACTGCCCGTTGACGCCGAGAACATAAAGCAGGCCGATGTTGGGAGTGGTCAGCGCGCTGGCCTCTTCGTTGCTGAGCGCATATTGGGCGGCAACGTCCGCGGGATCCGCGCGATAACGCTGCTGCATCCCGTGACTTCGGTTGATCTCATAGACCGCCTTTTGCAAGGTATAGAGGCTCATGGGAGATCTTCCGCGCCGATGAGGAATTCCAGCGCCAAATCATAGGCCCGGGCCGCGCGGTCACCTGCAACGACCTTGCGCACGTCCGGCCGCTGCCACACGCGCTCGGCGAGGGCGGCATAGGCCGCCCCGGCGGGCAACGCGGTCCGGATTCGCGCGTCGAAGCTCCAAAGATAGAAGACGAACAGATACGCATCGACGACCGAGAAGCCGCCGAGTGCAAAGGGCGCGTCACCCAGGCGTCGATTGATTTCCAGCAGGACGTCGCCCAGTTTCACCATGGCCTGGGCGCGCACAGCCTCGATGACGACGGGATCGTCACCAGCAGAGAGCTGCGGGCGAAAGATCGAGCGGAAAGCAGGATGGACCGGAGACGAAATGAAGTTCATCCACTCGTGTGCCCGGGCGCGCGCCAGGCTGCCGGGGGGAGGGATCAAATGGTGCGCGAGAGCCTGATCGGCGGCGTGGATGAGGATCGCCTGGGACTCCGACACGCAGGTCTCGCCGACCCGCAGTGTCGGCAGCCCGCCGCTCGGATTGATAGCGAGGTAGCGCGGTGTCCTGTTGGCTCCAGCGCGGATGTCGATCGGCACGGCGCTGTAGTCCAGGCCCGACTCCTCCAAAGCGATATAGGAGGCGAGCGAGCAGGCCTTTGGACTGTAGTAGAGGGTGAGTGGCGTCTCTCCGGCGGAATTGTGTTCCATGGTCGTGACCTCGAGTGCACCAACGTGCTCGGATCGCTTCCTAGAGGTCTTGGCCGGTCCCGGGCATCCTATCGAAGTAGGAGGCGCCGACGTCAGGATCCGACCCGTGTCGGCGACTTTTTTCCTGACCTGATGGTCGGGCTGCTTGACCTTCGGGTCGCCGACACCCACAGTTTGGTTAAGAGAAGCCGCATGCCCGGTTGGTGCAGTGGCATGCCAATCGAAAGCCATAAGGAGCTTCGGCCTTGATCGGGTATCGGCGGAACATTCATTCCGAACCGAAACTAGGCGTCACCGCTATCGATATCTCGGAGATGGCAGCGGCATTTTGCGCGCCACTCGCCATCGATCTCATCGAGCATCTGGGCGAGCCCACCTACGCCGGTCGTTTGACAGCCTCCCTGGCCGACACCGTGGACCTGGCCCACGTCGCTATCCTTGCTTTTTTTGGCGAGACCCGGCCTAGCCTTCTGGCGACTTACAGCCGTCTGTCGCCCACGATCAATCAGCGGACGGCCTCGCTCTACCTAGGGGGCTATTACGTTTTGGATCCTATAGCCCGACTGCGGTCGCAAACGGCAAACCGCCGTGAGTTCCTGTTTGCCCAGCGGCAACGGGCCGAGGACATCGCCGATCCAGCCTATCGCTCCTTTTGCTATGAACGCAGCGGCATCGTGGATCGCATCTCGTTCTCCCATCGGTGCGGCACCGAAGACTGGATCGCGGTCAATGTCTACCGCGATGCCTCCCAAGGCCCGTTCGGCGCCAATGACTGCGCGCGCCTCGTGGCGATGGCTCCGCTGCTGACGACAAGCGCCATCAAGCACTGGCGGCTGATATCGGACCGGCGCCTCACCGGAAAGCTGCCAGCCGCGGATGGGGACGTCGTAGAACGCCGGCTTGCCATGGTCGGGCCCACGTTGAGCAAGCGCGAGTTCGAAGTGTGCCTGGAGATGCTCGCCGGCCGTACGGCAAAGGAAATCGCCCGCCGGCTGCAAATTGCCCCGACCAGCGTCGTAGCCCATCGGCAGAACGCGTATACCAAGCTCAACATTCACGACCACAAGCAGCTTTTCTCGTTGATGTTGGCCTAGGCCGTCGCGCGTCGTGACGGTCGTCGCAATGAGGAGAGGTGGCCTTCGTCCCATGTCGTTTCGATTGCGCACGAGTGACCGCTCGTCAGCAAGGATTCACCACCGGGGGTCACAGGGGAGAGACCGCCGGTGCCCCAACAGCGATCGCCGCCACAAGCAGCAATTCTAAATGCCCGAGATCTAAGGTTTTCATAATATTTTCTCGCCGGGCTGGGTTGCTGAGTGCGGCACGAGTCGGGCCGGTGGATCAGGGCGGTCGCAGGGCGGGAGCCTCGATGGCTAGCCTGTATTTCCATGGACCCAAATTTGGCTGACCGATGAATACCTAACCCTACTTAGGCCGTTCGGCAGAAAAACCGAGCAAAATCAATAGCCGCCCCCCGGAAGTCTCCACTACACCGTCTCGGGGGTCGGCACAGCGCGCTGGGTGGTGTTCGCCGGGGCAGTGATGCGCGGCGGCGGCTGCGACGGCAGGTCGAGCCTGAGCCGTCGCAGCAAGAGCTTCTGGTCGGCGTTGGGTTCGGTG
>JASHQG010000648.1 GCA_030037665.1 Acetobacteraceae bacterium | reverse complement strand
GGAGAAGTCACGGACGAGGCTCAAGAGCGGCCCTGCCGAGTCAAGGGCCGCGAATCGACATGCTGCGTGTTTCGCCGCCATCGCCCGGAGTCTGTTATCATGCCGGCAAGTGCACGAAGAGGATGGCTCAAGAGGGCCAAACCGAGCACGTATTGGACTAGGCGTCAGTGGTATCGCGCCGGCGCGTGACGACAAGACTGCTCACCCGCTGACCGCAATATCGGTCAGCCGCCGATGCTCGTCCATCGCATAACGGTCCGTCATTCCCGCCACATAATCCCCCACGATCGTCGCGGCGCGCTGCGTGCCGCCCTCGCCGGCGCGGGCGCGCCAGTCGTCCGGCAGCAGCGACGGATCGGCGTGCAGCAGGCGGAATAATTCCTCGGTCAGGCGGCGCGCCTTGGTGGTCATGCGATTCACCCGCCAGTGGCGGTACATGCGCGCGAAGAGAAAGTCGCGGATCACCTGGTGGGCTTCCTCCATGCGCGGGCTGAAGGCAACGACACGCTGCTTGGCGCGGCGGATCGCGTCGGCGTCCTTGGGATCCAGCTTCGCCAGACGGCGGTCGGTCTCCGCGATCAGGTCGGTCACCATCGTGTTGATCACGCGACGGATCGTTTCATGCCGCAGTCGCGGCGGCGGCACGTCGAGGCCAGAGAGGCGCGCCTCGGCGAGCGCCTCGCGCACCACCGGCAAGTGCGACACGTCATCCACACGGAATAATTGAGCGCGTAGCCCATCGTCCAGATCGTGGCCGTGATAGGCGACGTCGTCGGCGATCGCCGCAACCTGCGCTTCCGCCGACGCGTAGAGACCCAGATCGAGCCGCTGACGGTCGTTGTAATCAGCGATGTATTGCGGCGGGTTGCGCAGCGGACCGTTGTGCTTGGCCAGGCCCTCCAGCGTCTCCCAGGTCAGGTTGAGCCCATCCCAGCCGGCGTAGCGGCTCTCCAGCAGCGTCACGACGCGCAGCGATTGAGCGTTGTGGTCGAAGCCACCGAAAGGCCTCATCGCCAGGTTCAGCGCCTCCTCGCCGGCATGGCCAAACGGTGGATGGCCGAGGTCATGCGCCAGCGCCAGCGCTTCGGTCAGGTCTTCATCGAGGCGCAGCGATCGGGCGATCGAGCGGGCGATCTGAGCCACCTCGATCGAATGCGTGAGCCGCGTGCGGAAGAAATCGCCTTCGTGATTGACGAAGACCTGGGTCTTGTACTGCAGGCGGCGGAAGGCGGCGCTGTGGATGACGCGATCGCGGTCGCGCTGCCAGGGCGAGCGACCCTCGGCCGCCGGCTCCGGATGGAGCCGGCCGCGGGACGTGGCCGGCTGGACGGCATACGGCGCGAGGTTCATGCAGGGCGGCATTACACCGCGCCGCGTGAGGCTTCAATTCGGCGGTCAAAGCGCCTATTTTCCGACCCATGCAACAGTTTGCGCTGACGGAGCGGGCTGCGGCCCGTATTACCGAGATTGTCGCAGCCGAGGGCACCCAAGCTGCACTGCGCGTGGCGGTGCTGGCCGGCGGCTGCTCGGGCTTCCAGTACAAGTTCGAGCTGGATACCGAAACGCAGCCGGACGACCTCGTTATCGAGAAGGCCGGCGCGAAGGTGCTGGTCGATCCGGTCAGCCTGGAATTGCTGGCCGGCGGTGAACTGGATTTCACCGACGAGCTCATGGGCAGCTATTTCGCCGTGCGCAACCCAAACGCCAAGTCGGCCTGCGGCTGCGGGACCAGCTTCTCGCTGGATTGAGCACCACACCTCTGGCGCGGGCGGAGACAATCCCCATATTGGGCCGATCGGCACTTTTCGCCGTGGGTTTATGCGTGCCTAAGACCGCGACTGTGTCGCATCCGGTGCTTCTCCCATAGCTGAAGTAACACGGCCCGCATGGTGCGGGTCGCCGAGTTCATCGGAGCGACTTTATGTCAGCAGGTACTGTTAAATGGTTCAACGCTCAGAAGGGATACGGATTCATCCGGCCGGATGATGGGTCGAACGACGTATTCGTGCACATCTCGGCGGTGGAACAGGCCGGGCTTCGCGGACTGAATGAAGGCCAGAAGGTGACCTACGACGTCGAGCGGGGCCGTCAGGGCAAGACCGCGGCAATGAATTTGAAGATCACGTAAGGCGGGGTCGCCGGTGCGGCTGATCGCGTCGCCGGCGGCTTCCCCTGGAGAGGACGGATATGGTCTCGCATAAGTTTGCCGTGGGCGACCGTGTGCGCTTCATCGGCAGCCGGTTCGACGGCGACGTGCCGGCGGGTGTGTATGCCATCGTGCGCCGGCTGCCGGTCGAGGGGAATGTCTGCCAGTACCGCGTCAGGCACGTGGAGGACGGCCACGAACGCGTCATGCGGGAAAACCAGATCGTGGCGAGCGGGGAGGATTGATCCCGTATTCCGCGGCTGGCGGCTAAGCCTTTGCAATCGCGGGCTGTCATCTGACCGCTCCGAGATTGTCTCACCTGGGAGCTTGGGCGGCCGAAACAAGCGGTTAACGTTGCTTCACCGCCGTTAAGCGCCCGAGTCGGGTCGAATTTTGCTTCGGCGCTGGTTTTGGCTGCACAGGTCCTATATGACAACTCGTGGCGCCGGGATCCCGATCCCGGCGCCTTTGCGTGAGGCCCCATGACCAACGACCCAGCCGCTGAGATCGCCCGCCGCCGCACCTTCGCGATCATCTCGCACCCTGACGCCGGCAAGACCACGCTGACGGAGCATCTGCTGCGCGCCGGCGGCGCCATCCAACTCGCCGGCAATGTTCGCGCCAAAGGCGAGCGTCGCCGCACCCGCTCGGACTGGATGAGCATTGAGCGAGAGCGCGGTATCTCCGTTGTGACTTCGGTCATGACGTTCGAGCACGACGACTGTGTCTTCAACCTGCTCGACACCCCTGGTCACGAGGATTTCTCGGAAGACACCTACCGCACACTCACCGCGGTCGATTCTGCCGTTATGGTGATCGACGCTGCCAAAGGCATCGAGGCGCGCACCCGGAAACTGTTCGAAATCTGCCGCCTGAGGGACATCCCCATCGTTACGTTCATCAACAAGATGGATCGCGAATCGCGCGACCCCGTCGAGCTGTTAGACGAAATCGCCGCCACGCTCGCCCTCGACACCGCGCCGCTGACCTGGCCGGTCGGCCGCGCCGCCGCATTCGCCGGTACCTACGATTTGCGCGCGCGCGATCTTCATCTGACCGCGCCGCTGCCACAGTCCGATCCGCGGCTGGCGGAACTCGGCGATGAAGTGGACCTGGTGCGCACCGCGCTGCCGGAATTTGATCGCAACGGCTTCAACGCTGGTCATCTCACGCCTGTTTATTTCGGCAGCGCCATCAAGGGTATCGGCGTGATGGATCTGCTCCACGGTCTCGCCGAATATGGCCCGCCGCCGCGTGCGCAGCATGCCGACACACGCATCGTGAAGGCGACCGAGCTGAATCTCACCGCGCTGGTGTTCAAGATCCAGGCCAACATGGATCCCAACCATCGCGACCGCATAGCCTTCGCCCGCGTCTGCTCCGGGCGCCTGGTGCGCGGCATGAAACTGAAGCAGGTGCGTACCGGCAAGCAGATCCCGTTGCACGCACCGCAGTTTTTCTTTGCCCGCGAGCGCGAGACTGCCGACGAGGCATTCGCCGGTGACGTTGTTGGCATTCCCAACCACGGGACGCTGCGCATCGGCGATACGCTGACCGAGGGCGAAGACGTCAACTTCGTTGGTGTGCCCTATTTCGCACCCGAGATCCTGCGCCGCGTCCGGCTGGACGACGCGATGAAGGCGAAGAAGCTGCGCCAGGCGCTGAGCGAACTTGCGGAAGAGGGCGTGGTGCAGTTGTTCCGACCGCAGGACGGCGCCCCGCCGCTGGTCGGCGTGGTCGGTACTTTGCAGCTCGACGTGCTGAAGGCGCGGCTGGGCGCCGAGTACGGGGTGGGAATTGCGTTCGAGACCTCGCCCTACGCTCTGGCGCGCTGGATCTCGTCGTCCGACAGGGCGTCACTGGCGCGTTTCATTGCCACCAACCGCAGCGCCATGGCGGACGACGTCGACGGCGATCCCGTTTTTCTCGCAACCTCGGCATTCATGATGCGGCGTGCGGAGGAACAGGCGCCCGAGATTTCATTCCGCGACATTAAAGACGTCCGCGCCGAGAAAATTGCCGCTTAGCTTACGTCGCTCGGCACTGGCAGCCTCGCAGTGACAGTGTGTTATGCCGGCCGCAGCCGTCCTACCACCCCCTCGGCCCGCTGTATCCAGCGCTGCAGTCTCGCATGACCTGCCAGCCGCCGGTCGAGAAACGCCAGCGTCGCCGCATCATCCTCGCCCGCATCGCGCAGCCAATAGAGCAGCGTCGCCGAGTAGATGACGGCCAGGATGCCGCGCTTGGTGTACCAGGAGAAATCCGCGGAGTGGTCGCCCGCGGTGTGCCAAATCGCATCGACGGTGCGCGCCGTGCAGGCGGCAGCCAGCCGCGCGTGGCGCGGCAGCGCCAGCAGCGCCACCGCACGCCGCACCGCCTCACGGTACGGGCGGTTCTGCGCCAGGCGCAGCGCGACAACCGTGCGTATTCGCGACGACAGACGCATGTCGGAGTTCAGCATGGCGCCGGCGGCGGCCTCCATGCGGCGGTCCGCCCAGTCACAAAACGCCTCGATCATGTCGGGTGCACCGCCGGGGAACAGCAGTGGGGCGTCATCCGGCGATTCGCCGATCTGTGCCAGGCCTAAGCGCAGGGCGCGGTTGGTCCAGCCGTCGAACGGCACGTGCGCCAGCATGGCCTCGAGGGCGGCATCACGTTCGGCGCTGCGTTCCGGGGGCGGGATCATGGATGCCCGTCTAACGGCGCGTGTTCGCTGCAAGGGCGCGCGCGCCAATGGGTCGGCGCCACTCGTGGTGCATGTCGCAGTGCATGCGGTTTTGTCGCGCCGATTGCGCCATCGCGCAACGGCTGCAGGCCATCACGGCAATGACGCAACCCGCCGCGGGCGAAATGCCCGGCAAACGGTCGGTTCTGGGTGCGGCATCGCCACCTCGGACGCATAACCGGCGAGGCAGGCGGTGCCCGTATTCAACGCTGCGCCACACTGAGCCTGTTAAGCTCCTCATTGAACCCGAATAGGCGGAAATCCGTCATGCGCATCGGATAAAGAATTCCATCCAGATGATCGTATTCGTGCTGCACCACGCATGCGTGGAACCCGGAAACCTCCCGGGTGACGACGTTCCCGTCGCAATCCATCCCCCGGTAGCGTACCCGCGGCGCACGCGGCACGGCCGCCCGCAGGCCAGGAATCGAAAGGCACCCTTCCCAGCTCAGCACCCGCTCTGCCGAAAGCAGTTCCAGCTCCGGGTTGATCAGGACCGAATTCCCCACCGCCACGTCATCCGGATCCGCCCCGCTGCGTTCCCCCGGAATCCGGAACACGAAAAGCCGCAGCGGGGTATGCACCTGTGGGGCGGCCAGGCCGACGCCGGGCGCGTCTTCCATCGTTTCCATCATGTCGGCGACCAGGCGGCGGATTTCCGGGGCGCCAGGATCCGCCACGGGGTCGCACCGCTGGATCAGAACGGGATGACCCATGCGTGCGATCTTCAGGATGGCCATGCGCCCTCCGTGGTTTGGAATTCGTTCGGACCCGTGTTATAGCGCGCGTCCCCGCGCTGGGTCATCCGGCCGCGGCGCTATTGTGCGGCCCTCGATTGGCGCGGGCCATCAACCGGAAGAGGAGAAGGCGGCCAAGTGCAAGTCCTCGTGCGTGACAACAACGTCGATCAGGCGCTCAAGGCGCTCAAGAAGAAGATGCAGCGGGAGGGAATATTCCGCGAGATGAAGCTGCGGCGGCACTATGAGAAACCGTCGGAGCGTCGCGCTCGCGAGGCGGCCGAGGCAGTGCGCCGGGCCCGCAAGCTGGAACGCAAGCGCCTGGAGCGTGAGGGCTTCTGACCGCCC
>JASHQG010000647.1 GCA_030037665.1 Acetobacteraceae bacterium | reverse complement strand
CTGGTCGGGCACCGCGGGCAGCGGCTGTCCGGCGGCGAACGCCAGCGGGTCGCCATCGCCCGCGCGCTGCTGCGCCGCCCCAGGCTGCTGCTGCTGGACGAGGTGACCTCCCAGCTCGACGCCATCAACGAGGCGGCGCTGCGGGAGACGATCGCGGAGGTGGCCAGGCTTACCACTGTGCTTGTGGTCGCGCACCGCCTGTCCACGGTCATGATGGCCGACCGGATCATCGTGATGGATGCCGGGCTGGTCCGGGCGACGGGCACGCACGCCGAACTCGTCGCGGCCAGCCCGCTGTACGCGGAACTGGCCGCGACGCAGTTCCTGGCCCAGGCCGACGGGCGGGTGCGCGAAACGGAGGGGAGCGAGATCGCTGGGCCGGGGCGGTGAACCCCGGCTCGTTCGGTCAAAAAATTCCTGAATCCCCGGCGGCTCGCACGGATCCGGCCGATCCCGCGGTGCCGAGGCCGACGCCGGCCGCGGCTGGGGCAGGGGCCTCGACCGGGTCGGCGGTGTACTGGTGCGGGAGGGTCTCGTCGGCGCCCTGGGGGACCCTGGCCGCCTTGAAGATGAGGGTCAGGATCACCGCGATCGCCAGGTTGAGGATCAGCGCGGACAGGCCGATGTACACGGTGTGACCGACAGAACAGGGCGCACGCGGAGCCGAGGGCCAGCGTGGCGAAGGCGAGCTGACTTTCGCCGGTGGTGGGGATGAAAACCCCGGTGGCCTTGTGCGTCTTCGGGCTGATCGCGGTCATGTGCGCGTCGGCGACGGAGAAGATGTGACCCCAGCCGCCGAGCCTGGTCGGGATATAGAAGATCGCCACGATGATCACGAGATAGACGAGCGTGTCCTTGACGAACGCGATCAGCGTCGGCGCCCGCAGCCCCGAAAGGGTGGTGAACAGCGCCAGCACCAGGAACGCGATGATCAGCGGCAGGTCCTTGAGGAAAGTGTTGCTCGACGTCGTGCCGGCGCCCATCACGGTGAGCACCGCGTTAATGCCCACGAGCTGCAGCGCGATGTAGGGTATTAGGGCGAGAATGCCGGTGAACGCCTTGGCGAGCGACAGGCTGCGCGACCCGAACAAGAACACCGCCGACGGCACCGCGACGAACGTGTACGCGGTGTAGAGGTCGCCGCCGATCAGGAACCAGCTGACGATGGTGCCGAAGCGGCGGCCTCCCAGGCCCCATTCGTGCAGCAGGTTCAGGTCGCCGCGGCGCCAGCGGGCCGCGAAGAAGCCAAGCAATGTGATGAGCGCGAATAGGATGACGAAGACGCCAAGCGCGGTGGTGTTGAGCATGGCTCAGCGCTCCAGCGCGTAGACGAACCCGATGATGGCGGCGCCGATCAGGATCCAGAGGAGCTGATACCAATAAAAGAAGGGGATGCCGGCGATCGTGGGCTGGGCAAAGTTGTAGGAGGATACCCAGAGCATGGCGACGAAGGGGATCAGCAGCAGCACCCTCGCCCATGGGACGGCGCGGACGGGTTGGTGATCGTCACCGCGTTCGGACATGGCTTTCCCCTCCCAATTCCGGCCTGTTGCTGACTGGCACAAATCGATCTGTAAGGTAAAGCAGCGGCGGCCGGCAAGTTGTCCTGGTCAGCGGATAAGCTGCACCTTCAATCGACTGGGGCGCGGCAGGTCCGGTCTCGCATCGTTGTGCGCACGCCTGGTGAGCAGGGCAGCGGATGCCACGCCGCGCGCCCGCACGGTGGCCTCACACTCACGCTACCGGGCCATGATAGCCCGCTGATCCACCCGGCTCCCGTACCACGAGCGCCGTTCGACAGCCGTTTGTTCCGCCGTCCCTTTCCCCCCTCATCCCGCCACGCCATATTCACCGCATGTACAGTCAGGCGCTCAACGCCCAGACCGCGGTCGCCGACGCCAGCCCGGAGGGGGTCCGCTTCCAGGCCCGCGTCGAGGCGGAAGACCGCATCGAACCGAACGACTGGATGCCGGAGGCCTATCGCCGCACGCTGATCCGCCAGATCAGCCAGCACGCGCATTCGGAAATCGTCGGCATGCTGCCCGAGGGTAACTGGATTACCCGTGCCCCCACCCTACGCCGCAAGGCTGCCCTGCTCGCCAAGGTCCAGGACGAAGGCGGGCACGGCCTCTATCTCTATGCAGCGGCGGAGACGCTGGGCGTCAGCCGCGAGGAGCTGGTTGACCAGCTCCTGACCGGACGGGCGAAGTACAGCTCGATCTTTAACTATCCAACGCTCAGCTGGGCAGATATCGGCGCGATCGGCTGGCTGGTGGACGGCGCGGCGATCATGAACCAGATCCCGCTATGCCGGTGCTCCTATGGACCATACGCCCGCGCGATGATTCGCATCTGCCGCGAGGAATCCTTCCATCAGCGCCAGGGTTACGAGATCATGCTGACGCTGTGTCGCGGGACACCCGAACAGAAATCGATGGCGCAGGACGCGCTGAACCGTTGGTGGTGGCCGTGCCTGATGATGTTCGGCCCACCCGACAGCCAGTCGCAGCACAGCGACGCGTCGATGCGCTGGAAGATCAAGCGGTTCAGCAACGACGGGCTGCGGCAGAAATTCGTTGATGCGTCAGTGCCGCAGGGGCACTACCTCGGGCTGACCTTCCCGGATCCGGAACTACGGTTCGACGCGGCGACCGGCCACTGGATATTCGGCGAGATAGACTGGACGGAGTTCCGCCGCGTGCTGGCCGGCGAGGGGCCGTGCAACCGCGAGCGCCTCGCCGCCCGCCGCAAGGCGCATGAGGACGGCGCCTGGGTGCGCGAGGCGGCACTGGCCCACGCAGCGAAACGGTGCGCGTCGGTAAGGGCCGCCGCATGACGGACGCACCGACGCCGCTGTGGGAGGTGTTCATCCGCAGCCGCAACGGGCTCGCCCACAAGCATGTCGGCTCGGTGCACGCGGCCGACGCGACTTTGGCGCTGCAGGCGGCGCGCGATGTTTACACGCGGCGCGGCGAGGGGTTGTCGATCTGGGTGGTTCCGTCCTCCGCTATCGTTGCGTCGGATCCAACGGACAAGGGTCCGATGTTCGAGCCGACCGGCTCGAAAATCTACCGGCATCCAACCTTCTATGAGGTGCCGGACGAAGTGGGGAACATGTAGCGCCCGCCTCGCATCGTCGCGGCACCGGCACGGAGGTCGACGTGCATGACCGGCATAATGTGATCAAGGATCGTCACAACATCCGCCAGACACCGCAGCGAGCGGCGACAATCACTCCAACCTTGTTGCGGATCGCCCGGTCCAGGGCAACAGGCGTGCGATGACGTCGAGTGGTGCCGTCGCGCTGGTGGCGCACGAGACGCCCCTCGTCCTCGCCTTTCTCCGTCGCGCAGACGACGCATTGATCCTCGGGCACCGCACGTCGGAGTGGACGGGCCGCGCGCCTCTGCTGGAAGAGGAACTCGCGCTCGCCAACATCGCACTCGACCTGATCGGCCAGGCGCGCGTGCTCTACGCAGAAGCCGGCGCGATCACGGGACAAACCGAGGATCAGCTTGCCTATCTCCGCGACGCCCCTGCCTGGCGCAACGCGCTGATCATGGAATTGCCGAACGACGATTTCGCGTTCTCCATCGCGCGCCTGCTGATGGTTTCCGCCGCCAGCGATTTGTTCTGGCGCGCAGCGACAGCGTCTACACACGCCGGCTTGGCGGCGATCGCCGCCAAGGCCGAAAAGGAAACCGCCTATCATGTCCGCCATGCCGCGGAGTGGCTGGTGCGCCTCGGCGATGGCACCGCGGAGTCGCACCGTCGCGCACAGGATGCGCTTGACGCACTGTGGCCCTACAGCGGCGAACTGTTCGAAGTCGACGCAGCAGATCGCGCGCTGATCGATACCGGTGTCCTGCCCGATGCCGGCCGCCTGCGCCCCGCCTGGGACGCGGCAATTAACGACACGCTGGCACGCGCTACGCTGACGCGGCCATCCCCCGGCTGGATGCAGTCCGGCGGCCGGCTCGGCCGCCACACCGAGCACCTCGGTCACCTGCTTGCCGAGATGCAGTTCATGCAGCGCGTCTACCCGGGAGCAACCTGGTGAGCGCGAACAACCGCCTGGCCCGAGCACGTGCTATTGTCGCAGCGCTGCCCGACCCGGAAATCCCCGCGTTGACGATCGAGGACCTCGGCATGCTGCGCGGCGTCGCTCTGGACGGCGACACGATCGTCGCCACGATCACGCCGAGCTACATCGGCTGTCCTGCCACGCAGCTGATCGCCCGCGATGTGGCCGATGCGCTCGCCGGCGCCGGGTTCCCGAACGCACGGGTGCACACCATTCTGGCACCTGCCTGGTCCACCGACTGGATCACCGAAGCCGGCCGCCGCAAGCTGGTTGAGGCCGGTATCGCGCCGCCCGATCGGTCTCGTCTGCGGCCGCCCTGCCCGCTGTGCGGTTCGCCCGAGACCGAGCAACTCAGCGCCTTTGGTTCGACGCCGTGCAAGGCGCTGCATCGTTGTCTGGCGTGCAAGGAGCCGTTCGAAGCGTTCAAGTGCCATTGACGGCGGTCCGCGCCACCATCTTTCGCACCGCCTCCGCGGTCAGCGGCTGTCGTCCCGCCACCGCGCCGAACGGCGCGAGTGCATCAGCGACCGCGAACGGGAGCGCGCCGACCGCGCCCATCACCCCGCCTTCCGCCATTCCCTTGGTGCCGCTGAGCGTCTGCCGACTTGGCGTGTGCATCGGGATCAGCGTAATCGGCGGGATCGTCTCGGCCACCGGCATCGCGTAATCGGCAAAACTCCCTGTCACATTCTGCCCATTGGCGTCATACACCACGTGCTCATACAGCACGCCGGCTATGCCCAGCGCGACAGCGCCGTGCTGCTGGCCGTCGACGATTGCGGGATTGAGCACGCGGCCGCAATCCTCGGCGATGATCCAGCGTTCGAGGCGCACAGCGCCGGTTTCGGTATCGACCACGACTTCGCACACATGCGTCGCATTGGAAAACGTAAGCGGTGGCGGGTCGTAGGCGCGGTGCGCTTCCAGGCCCGGTTCCACCCCGTCCGGCAGACGCAGCGGGTCCATGTAAGCGACCCGCGCGATGTCGAGCACGCCGAGCCCGGCGTCCTGCCACGCGCCTTCAATCAAGCGCTGGACGCGGCCTTCCAACATGCGCAACTCGTCGCCGGAATTCAATCCGAGCAACGCTGCAGCGATCGCGCACATTTTCCGTTGCAAAGTTTGTCCGGCGAGCAACAGCACCGAACTGCCGGCGGTCCCGCCTCGCGCACCGCGGCTGCCCATTCCGTAGGGTGCGACGTCCGTGTTCCCCAGATGCACGCGCACGCTGTCGATCGGCACGCCGAGACCCTCGGCGGCAGCCTGCGCCAGCGCGGTTTCATAACCCTGGCCGGACCCCATCAGACCGACCGCGGCATCCACCGTGCCGGTCGGGGCGACTTTCACGAAGCCCGCTTCATGGCCTGAGCCGGGAATACCTGCGGCGCGATAGAACGCCGAGCCGTAGGTGTTCGGTTCAACCACACAGCAAACGCCCATGCCGCGATAGATATCCCGTGCGCGGTCCGCTGCCTGGCGCTCGCGAAAGGCCGCCACGTCGAACGCCGACAGTGCCGCGTCGAGCGTTTCCCGTGGCGTCACGTCCTCCAGCATCCAACCCGTGGGCATCGCCCACGGCAACTCAGGCGCGGTCAGCATGTTGCGCCGGCGCACCTCGATCGGATCGAGCTGCAATTCGCGGGCAATTGTCTCGATCGTGCCATCCATGATCCAGCTCGCCATCGACATCGGTGCACGCATCGGCGCCGCGCCGCATTTGTTCGACAGCACCACTTTCATGTCGTAGCGGTAGTCGGCGATGCGATAGGGCCCGGTCAGCGCCAGCACCGTCATACGGAGCAGATAGTTGGCGGGGTAAAAGCAGTAGCCGCCGAAATCCTCGACGATGTTGACCGACAGGGCGGTGATGCGTCCGTCTCCATCGCACGCCGCCCGCACATCCGCCGTTTGTTCGCGCGCATGCGCTGAGGCCAGCAGGTTCTCGCCGCGCTCCTCGCGCCAGCGCACGGGCCGGTTCAGTGCACGGGCCAGTGCGGCGACGGTCAGTTCTTCGCGGTAAAGCGTGATCTTCTGCCCGAAGCCGCCGCCGATGTCCGGGCAAAGTACAGTCACCTGCGATTCGCTCAGCCCCATTCGCGCAGCCAATGCGGTGCGGTACGGATGCGGCGCCTGGGTGCCGACATGCATCGTGAGATGCTGGCGACCCGCGTCCCACACGGCGCAGCAACCGCGCGGCTCCATCGGCACATGTGTCTGACGGTGCTGCTCGAAACGAGCCCGCACGATGCGGTGCGCCTCGGCAAAGCGGCGGTCCGGATCGCCGGTGGCAAAACGCTGGTGCGACACCAGATTGTCCGGCAGCGCATCGTCCACACGCGGTGCGTCCGGCGCGAGGGCCGCGTCGATGCCAGTCACCGGCGGCAGTGGTTCGTAGTCGACCCGCACGCTCTCCACGGCATCGTCGGCGATTGCACGCTCAGTGGCGACCACGCACGCCACCAGATCGCCGTGAAAGCGGACCTTTGCCTCAGGCAATGTTTCGATCGTGACCGGATGCAGGCCCTCAATAGCGGGCGCGATGCGTAACGGCTGCGTCCACTCTGCCAGGTTACGGCCGGTGACGACCGCAACCACGCCGGGCAATGCCCGCGCCGCGTCCGCATCGATGCCGAGTATGCGCGCGTGTGCGTGGGGCGAGCGGACGAACCGCGCATGCAGTGCGCCGGCAACAACGATGTCATCAATGAACCGCGCCGTGCCGGTAAGCAGCCGGCGATCCTCGCGGCGCAGGATCCTGCGGCCGATCGGCCCCTGTTGTGTGCCCGCCACGCCCGCCATGCTGCCACGCTCTTTACCGCTGCACCCACATATGTTTGCGCGTGGCGCGTGGTTGGCCAAGCCGGGATCAGCCCCCGGCAGGCCCCGGCAGCATGGTCGAGGCAGGACGGACGCGCTTCGGGGGAATGTCACCCTTCTGCACTGCGATGCCCATTTCGAGGCTGCCGGCGATACGATGCGCGCGCTCCAGGAAATGTGCCGCGGCGGCGGGCGGACAGACCTCCCGCGCGGTTTCGGCGAACAACTCGAGCCAGCGGTCGAAATGCCGCGCGTCAACAGGCAGCGGCAGGTGCGCAACCATAGGCTGGCCGTGGTAACGGCCGCTCATCAGCGCGACCGACGACCAGAATGCACAGAGCCGGGCGATGTGATCGTCCCAGTCCTGCACGGTATTTTCGAAGATCGGACCTATCAGCGGATCGAGGCGGGCACGTGCATAGAACGTCCGGACGAGACGTTCGATCATGGTTTCGTCGATGCCTGTGCGGTCGACGATGTCGCGGACAATCAGGTTGCGATGACGAACGGGCGCCGGCATGGGTGCCTCAATGCAGTACGGTGCAAAGATATATGCACAATACTTCTTTATGGGTCAAGGACGTGCCCCCCACAAACGCAGCGCCGACCCGACTCGCGCGGGCCACTTCCCGGCGGGATTCCGCGCAGCAGCACCAATGTGGCCCGGGGCGCCACGGCGGTGCCACCCGGTCACGACCGTTGCGTGCGCTACCGCTTGCGACCCCACCTCGCCATCCCCGTTGCCTGCCTGGCCGCCCCATCAACCTGTTGCCCGGACGCTGTATCTGACGAAGTCGTGCGCTGAGCAGGAGCGGCCGGGCTGCAAGCGGGGGCAATCGCGACCTGTCGGGCCGGCCGGTGGCGGCCAGACCCGGGCAGGCTTCGTTGCATGCGCGGACAAGTCCAAGGCGACGCGCTGGCGATTGTGCCGCTCGGCGCACACCGATAGGGTGCACCGCCATGCACTGTCGCCTGACGCACCGCCTGGCTGCGGTGCTTCTCCTCAGTCTCGCGTTTGGTCCCTTCGCGTGGCAGTCCGCCCACGCGAAGCCACACGCTCAGCCGACGCCCTCTGCGCAATGCCTGGCTGCCATCGAGATCGCGCAGCATCGGTACGACACGCCGCCAGGCCTGCTTGCGGTGATGGCAAAGGTGGAGAGTGGACGGCCCGATGCCAATGGTGCGCTGCAGCCGTGGCCGTGGACTGTCGATGCTGACGGCACGGGTATCAACTTCCCGACCAAAGAGGCAGCCATCGCGTGGACACAGAGCGCGCTTGCGATCAAGGCCGCCACCTATGTCGATGTCGGCTGCCTGCAGGTAGACCTTCGGATGCATCCACATGCTTTCCGCACGCTCGACGATGCGTTTGACCCGAACTCCAATGCGGATTACGGCGCACACTTCCTTCGTGAGCTGCATGACGGTGCGGCGCGCGGCAATTGGTTCACGGCGATCGGCCTTTATCATTCGAGCACGCCCGAGCTGGCCGCTACCTATAGAACGCAGGTGGCCGCAGTAGCAGCGGGCTTGCCGATGCCGCCTGCACCATCCAACGCCCGTGTCATACGTCTCGATCTCGCCGGCGGCGGCGTGCTGCGTATCCGTTTCACCCGACAGCCAGCGCGCGTCCATCGTCGCCTGACTCCATGTCAGATTAATAAAATCCTCGGTTCGGATCTGGTTCGGCCAGTGGCCGGCTGTGGCCGGTAGATAAGCATCATCGTCGACCAGGTGGGATTTTTGCTTTTGAGAACAAGGCACCTGGCCTTGTGTCGTTAGCGCATTTCTCGCCACGTCTGCCCAAGACGCAAAGTACGGTTTGAGAAGACGTGGGGCGGCGGTCGCTCCCTGCGGTCGTGGCCATCTCTCACCGAACTGACCTGTCAATGCTGTGAGGATTGCACCCTTGGTCAGGACCCTGTCGCCCAATCCCTTCGAACGTCTTCCGGCGATGGCGCAGGCCGCATTGACGTCGGCGTGCTTTCGCTTGCCGCAGAAGCGGCACTCGAACTCGGACTGAGACCGGCGAATCCGCTGGTCAACCTAGTGGCAGGAGGAACACTCCTGACTTGCGCCAGATTGGTTCTGCGTGGCGTTGGTTACCTGCCGCGCGCCACGGACAAGTGCCGCCGTCGCGCGGCAATCGCGCGGATGGCATCCCGCCCCACGCGAAAAACAGGAAACCAAGAGCAGGCTGCTACACTGCGGGCCCAGCCGTCTCTGGCCGTGGCCGGTCACGCCTGTCGCTCTCGTTCAACATTTCCATCCGGCCGGTGATCTGGCCGCCGTCCTCGACCTGGAGTTTCCGGTAGCGCGCCGCACCCTGCAGCCGGCCCGTGCCGCGCACCACCAACGCGCTGCGCGCGGTCAGCGTCCCGTCGATCGTGCCGGCGATCTCGGCTTCGTCGATATCCACTTCGCCCTTGAAGACCCCGCCCGGTACGATCGACAGCTCGGTCGCCTGGATCATGGTGGCTTCCACCGTGCCCTCCACGACCAAGCGC
>JASHQG010000646.1 GCA_030037665.1 Acetobacteraceae bacterium | reverse complement strand
TCTGATATTTCCCAAGGTCCATCGCCGACACGATGCCCAGAACCCGATACGGCTGGTGAATATCGCTGTCATGCATGAACACCCGGACCGGCGCGTTAGCGGCGACAGCCGGGTACGGTTGACCATAAACGAGTGGCGGTTGAGGGAAGTCTGTTTGCATCTCTGCTGCCGCCTGCGGTGGCTCGCGTTGCTGACGGTCGCCGGGGGCGCACTGCCCTCATGGGAAACCCCGGTTGGCGTGTCGCCTGCTCTGAAGGACCGATCGGGAACACGCGCTCGCCACGACCCCGTACGGTGGCGGGCCAATGGTGGTGCGGCGGGTTCCGCCGGAGAACCGGCTTCCTTGCGGACACCCTTGATTGCCGGCCGGCCGGCGGTCGTACCCACGTCAGCGCTGAGCACGATCGGATTGCGGCAAGTCACCGCCTTCACTGATCACCGACGCCCGTAGCAGATTTGGCAGGCTGTGCGTGAAAGCGATCCCGTTCCAAAGAACCACGGGCCGCTGTCGCCGCATATCTTCTTCCGCCGCGTGATCAACGGGTGGCCACTGGGTAAGGCGTGTTTCTGACTCGCCTGGACCGTACAGCTCGACGCGTCTGTTACGTGTGATCCGACTGGTGCAAGAGCCAACTCAGGATGAGTCAGCCGGCGCGACACCCTCGCCGGCGCAAGATTTGTGCTCAATCGTGCCGTCATCGCCCGCTCACGGCCGATAGGCATGCTCTTTCACTCCTTTATCACGAACGTCTCGCTGACCAGCTCATTCCTTCACGTTATCAAAAACGTGGGCGGCGCTTGCCTGGCACAGGAGGCGTGACACGAGACAAGTGCGAGCGCTCGTGCTCTACTGTTAGATGCGAATCACAAATCCCTGGAGGAACGGCCATGCCGATCGCCTCGCAACAGCGTCATGTGGTCGCTGCCACGTATCTCGGATGGGCGCTCGACGCCTTCGACTTCTTCATCATGGTCTTCGTCCTGCGCGACATCGCCGAGACGTTTTCCACCACGATCACCGTCGTGACGGTCGCGATCACGCTGACGCTGGCGATGCGCGCACTCGGCGCGTGGATTTTCGGTCGGCTTGCCGACCGGTTCGGCCGGCGGCCGGTTCTGATTGCAGACGTCCTGTTGTATTCGATGCTGGAACTGGCGACCGGATTCTCGCCGAACCTGACCACCTTCTTCATTCTGCGGGCACTGTTCGGCATCGCCATGGGAGGCGAGTGGGGTGTCGGTGCGTCACTGGCGATGGAGTCAATTCCCGGCAACTGGCGTGGCACCGTCTCGGGGTTGTTGCAGGCCGGCTATCCGAGCGGCTACCTGCTCGCTTCGATCGTGTATTGGATCGCGTTCCCACTGGTTGGGTGGCGCGGCATGTTCGTGATCGGTGCACTGCCCGCGCTGTTGGTGCTCTATATCCGGCGCGCGGTGCCAGAGAGCCCGGATTGGGAGGCGCGCCAGGCGGCCGGCCCTCGTCCTTCGATCTGGGACGTCCTCGGCCGCAACATCGGACTGACCGTATACGTGGTGATACTGATGACCGCGTTCAATTTCTTCAGTCACGGCACGCAGGACCTGTATCCCACGTTCCTTGAGGTGCAGCACAAGTTCTCCGCGGGTACGGTCGCAAGAATCGCCATCATTTACAACATCGGCGCCATTCTCGGCGGCATCGCCTTCGGCAGCGTCTCGCAGCGCATCGGCCGGCGAATCGCCATCGTGATCGCGGCAGTCGCCGCGATACCGATCATCCCGCTCTGGGCATTCGCCGCTTCGCCCATCGCGCTGGGGCTGGGAGCGTTTTTGATGCAGGTTTTTGTGCAGGGTGCCTGGGGTGTCATTCCGGCGCATCTCAACGAGCTGTCTCCGCCCGAGATCCGCGGTACATTCCCTGGGGTCACGTATCAGCTCGGTAATCTGCTGGCGGCGGCGAACGCAACGATCCAAAGCGCCATTGCGTCTGGCTTAGGGGGGAACTTTGCCTGGCCGCTTGCCGGCGTTGCCGGCATCTGCGCGGTCATCATCACCCTCATGGTCGGCTTCGGCCGCGAGGCACGCCAGGTGGAGATGCGGGGCGCGACGCCGCAGAACGCGGTACCTTAGCTGCTGGCACGCCCGTCTGCGATGCCCACCTGATGAAGGCCCGGTCTCGTCCGGACACGCCAGCCCATAAAACGCCGGTGCCGCAGTGACGAGGGCACGGGCGCCATAGGCCGAGACATCGCCAGGACCGAGGCCCGTGCACCCTCGCAACGCGAGCACCGGAAGATCGAGATTCTAACGGCCTCTCTTAAGCGTACTCGCTGGCCGGCCCGCCGGTGATCGCGTGGCCCGTGTGGCGCTTGCGACATGTTCCAGTCCGCCACAATCGGCCGGAGCCCCCGCCACAACCGGTCAAAATCTGCATCAAGGTGTAATCGGGTGATGCGGGTCCGGCCATCCTTAGTGAGGGGCGGACCACAGCCCCGCGCCTGAACCTGACATGTCATGTCGCGCTGCGCGCCTGCGCGACAAAGTGTCCAGGCCAGCCACGCACGGCCGGCAGCCTCGACTGCCGCCGGGCGGCGTGAGCGACGCGCGATGAAACCACGCCGATTCGCACAAACCACTCATGCACCCTCTCCATGATGCACGAGGCGCGTGAATGTCAGACGCAACCGTTGCATGGCGTGATGGACCGGCGGCCGCGTCACGGCCAAGCAAAATCAGACAGGACGTTGGCTCCCGCGCTATCTCTTGCCAAGCTGTTGCTGCCAACGTCACAATCGGGACCGATGATTGCCGGCCGACGGGTGAGGTGAGCATCCCCGGCCGGGCCTTCGCCGCCTGCAGAAGGGCACGCCGCGCGGGGGCTGCGCCGTACGAAGAAAACATCACCGCCACACGAAGGGGGATCATCCAATGCCGCTGAATTCCCAGGCCCAGGCGTTGCTTGAGGAAATAAGCAAACAGGGGCTGCCGCCTTTCGAGCAAATGAGCCCGACCTTCGCCCGCGTCGTCGCTATGAGCTTCCGCGACATGCAGGGCGAGCCGGAGAACGTCCCGGAAGTCCGCGACATCCTGGTGCCTGGCCCCGCGGGCAAGCTGCCGGTGCGCGTCTATCACCCGGAACCGGGCAAGACGCTGCCGCTGCTCGTGTATCTGCACGGCGGTGGATGGGTGATCGGCGACATCGAGGTGGTGGACCGGCCCTGTCGCGCGCTCGCCAATGCCGGACACTGTGTCGTCGCCTCGGTGAACTACCGGTTGAGCCCGGAAAC
>JASHQG010000645.1 GCA_030037665.1 Acetobacteraceae bacterium | reverse complement strand
CAACGACCCCCGAGATGGGTTGTAGGGAGGATGGGATGGGCGCCCGACGCACCGCCACACGCCGATTTGCCGTGCGTTCGCGCGCGTCCTGATGCCGGCCGATCCTTTCCCCTCTGACGCACCGCTCCTGAGCATCCGCGGCGTCAAAGTCCGTTTCGGAGGCGTGATCGCTCTGAACGGTGTTTCTTTCGATGTCGGCCGGCGGCAGATCTGCGGTCTGATCGGCCCGAACGGCTCCGGCAAGACCACCCTGTTCAATTGTATCAGCAAAATCTATCGCTATGAGGCGGGTGATATCGCGTTCGAGGGCCACTCGCTGGAACACGTGCCACGCTATCGCATGGCGAGCCTCGGCATCGGCCGCACTTTCCAGAACGTCGCACTGTTCCGTCGCTTATCGGTTCGCGACAACATACTGGTGGGCGCGCACCACCTGGGCAGTTCAGGCTTCATCGCCAACGCTCTACGCTTCCCGGTGGTGAGGCGCGAGGGATTCGAGGCCGGCGCACGCCTGCGCGATCTGCTGGACCTGTTGGACCTCAAAGCGGTGGCGGATCAGCCTGCCGGTGGCCTGCCGTTTGGCTGGCAGAAGCGTGTTGAACTGGCACGCGCCCTGATTGGTGGCCCCAAACTGTTGCTGCTCGACGAACCGGCCGGCGGCCTGAACCATGGCGAAGTAGACGACCTCGCTCAGCTTCTGCGACAGATACGCGCGCATTTCAGCCTCAGCATCCTGCTCGTCGAGCACCACATGAACTTGGTGATGCGCGTATCCGACAAGGTCGTCGCGCTGGAGTTCGGCATGAAGATTGCCGACGGCACACCTGACGAAGTGCGCAACGAGCCCGAGGTGATCCGCGCCTATCTCGGCGAGACGCATGAGGAGGAAATGCGGCATGCCGGCGCTGCTTGAAGCCCACGACCTGCACGCCGCCTATGGTGAAACGCGGGTGCTGCACGGAATCGACTTCGCGGTGCAGGAGGGCAGCGTCTCGGCATTGCTGGGTGCGAACGGCGCCGGCAAGACCACCACGCTGCGAGCCATCTGCGGTATGGTGAAGACGACCGGAGAGATCCGCCTTGCCGGTGAGCGCATCGACGGCCAGTCAGCCGACGTCGTGGCGCGGCGAGGCGTCGCGCACGTGCCGGACGGACGCGGCACGTTCCTTGAATTGACGGTTGAAGAGAATTTGCGTCTCGGAGCCTATAGCCGCCGGGACCGCGAGGTGCCTCAGGATTTCGAGCGCATCTTCGGATACTTCCCGCGCTTGCGCGAACGCTACCGCCAGCAGGCCGGCACGCTGTCCGGCGGCGAGCAACAGATGCTGGCGATCGCACGCGCGCTCCTGCTGCGGCCGCGACTCTTGTTGCTGGATGAGCCGTCATTCGGCCTGGCGCCGCTGATCGTGCAGGAGATCTTCGCCATCATGCGACGTATCCGCACCGACGAGAACGTCAGCATCCTGCTGGTAGAGCAGAACGCCAGTCTGGCGCTGGCATTCGCTGAACACGCGTATCTGCTGGAGACCGGGCGGATCGTGATTTCCGGTCCTGCGGCGGATATTCAAAAGGACGAATCGGTGCGGCGGTCGTACCTCGGCTACTGATCAGGAGATACCGGTGGAAGGCGTTTTACACCAGGTGATGTCGGGGATTGCCAGCGGCAGCATCTACGCGTCTATCGCACTGGCACTGGTGATGATTTACCAGGCGACGCACCACATCAACTTTGCTCAGGGCGAAATGGCGACGTTCTCCACGTACATCGCGCTCACGCTGATCCATTACGGCATTCCCTATTGGGCCGCTTTCTTCATCACTATTGCCGTCGCTTTTCTGGCTGGCATGACGATCGAGCGCGTTCTGATGCGTCCGTTCATGAATGCGCCGGTCCTGTCGCTGGTGGGGGTCTTCGTTGGTTTGCTGCTGATCATCAACGCATGCAGTGGATGGTTTTTCGATTACACGATCAAGCAGTTCCCGACACCGTTTGGCAACAACCCCATGCTGGGCGGCTACATGTCCGCTCATGAGCTCGGTGCCACTGCCGTCACGCTGATCGTGCTGCTGGCCGTCTATCTGTTCTTCCGCCACACCAAGCTCGGTCTGGGCATGCGCGCCGCCGCGCTTAATCCGGTTTCGGCGAGGCTGGTCGGCATCAATGTGGGTGGCATGCTGATGCTCGGCTGGGGCCTGGCCGCGGCGATCGGCGCCGTTGCCGGCATGATGATTGCTCCTGTCGTGTTCCTGGACCCCAATATGATGGGCGGCATCCTGCTGTATGCGTTTGCCGGCGCATTGCTGGGCGGAATCGACAGCCCGCTTGGTGCAGTGCTCGGCGGCTTCGCCGTCGGCATCATCGAGAACCTGGGCGGGGCCTACCTCGTCGGCACCGAACTGAAACTGAGCCTCGCGTTGATCATCATCGTCGCGGTGCTGGTCGTCAAACCGTCCGGACTGATGGGCCGGACCGTTCAGAGCAGGGTGTAGTCCATGCAGAACGAGCGGGCACAGCCGGAGACGGGTGGGGCGGTCGGTGTGAGGGAGCCGGTGCAGGCGGCGTCAGGCCACGCCGCGCCGGCAGGTGATGTCGCCCTCGCGGGTGCCCCAACCGCTACTTTCCCGGACGTCAATGGCGGTTTGCCGAGTGTCATCCAGCCGGAAACGACCGATCGCGGCAGCCTCGGTCGCGGCGTGTGGCTGATTGTTGCGGCTGTCTTGATCGCTGCGGCCGTGCCCACGGCTTTCTTCAACGGCTATCACCTGTTCCAGCTCACCATGATGGTGGTGTATGCGGTCGCCATCCTTGGTCTCGCATTGCTCACCGGATTCAACGGCCAGATTTCGCTCGGCCACGGCGCATTCTTCGCGATCGGTGCCTACACGACGGCGATCCTGATGGCTAACTGGGACGTTCCCTATTGGGCAACACTGGTGCCGTCGGCGGTGGTCTGCGGCATCGTGGGTTTTCTGCTTGGCTTCCCGGCACTGCGGCTGGCTGGCCACTATCTGGCGCTGACAACATTCTCCCTGTCCGTGGTTATTCCGCAGTTACTGAAATACAACCTCGTCAGCGATTGGACAGGCGGCGTGCAGGGCCTGGTGCTGGACAAGCCGGACGCCCCATTCGGTTTGCCGCTGTCAGGCGATCAGTGGATCTATCTTTTCACGCTCGGTGTTGGCGTGGTGGCGTTCGTGCTGGCGTGGAACATCGTGCATGGCCGCGTCGGCCGGGCCATCATGGCGATCCGCGATCATTCGCTCGCCGCCGAGGCGATGGGCATCAACGTTTCCCTGCTGAAGACGCGGATGTTCGCGGTCAGCGCGATGTTCACCGGCCTCGCCGGTGCTCTGAGCGCGATCGCGGTGCAGTTTGTCGCCCCAGACAGTTTCGGCATTTTCTTGTCCATCTTCCTGTTCGTCGGGCTGGTTGTGGGCGGCGTCGCCTCGATCGGCGGCACCATCGTGGGCGCTTTGTTCGTCGAATTCGTGCCAAACTTGGCCGACTCGGTATCGAAGGCGGCGCCAGGCGCGGTGTACGGAGCGCTGCTGATCGCGGTCATGTTCTTGATGCCGGAGGGCGCGGGCGGCTTGGTCATGGCGCTGTGGCGTCGGCTGCGGCGCTGAGTTCTGCGTGGAGGAAGCGATGCCTGAAGTTTACGTGCATGCGGTCGAAGGCCGCACGAAAGAGCAGAAGAAGGCGTTGATTCAGGACATCACCAACGCGGTGGTGAAGAATTTCGGCGTCACCGCCGATGCGGTGTTGGTGGAGATTGTCGAGAGTTCGCGCGATAACAAAGCGAAGGGTGGGGTCTTGTTCAGCGAGCGCTGACTCCTGTCATTCCACGGTGCTGAGCGACAAAGCAATCCCGCGTGAGAGATTGCTTGGTCACCTCCCTCCTCGCCGTCACAGCAATGGGTCGCTGGCCTGATTGCGGCACGTTTGACAACGAAGCTGTGGAGAACCGTCTCCACTGGCCCACTGAAACCCTGCAGCGGCGACGACCTGGCGGCGATATCGCCGGGCGGGGATGAGCGGGCGGCTAAGACGCCCGTACCAGTTTCACTTGACGTCCCGCTGCGCTGAGCGCGATGCGGCCCTGTTTTAGCGCGAGCGCGTCCTCGCCGAACACCTCACGCCGCCATCCGTGCAGCGCCGGGATGTCCGGCGCCTCTTCCAGCACCAGCCGGTCGATCTCGTCGCTGCTGGCGATCAGCCGCGGCGCGACGTGGTTCTCTTCGCACTTTGCCTGCAGCAGCACCTTCAGCAGAGCCACGAGGGCCGGTGACGGACGCGGCGTGTCGCGCGAGGGTGGGGCAGGGGGCAGCGCGCTGTCGGGCGTGTCCTGCACCGCCGCAATCACTCTCATCAGGCTCTCACCCATCTGGCCGTCGGCGAACCCGCGGCTGATGCCGCGGACGCGGACGAGCGCCGCGGCGTCGGTAGGTGCGGTCGCCGCGATTTCCGTCAGCGCCTCGTCGCGCAGCACACGCTGGCGGGGGATGTTGACGCGCTGTGCCTCGCGTTCGCGCCAGGCGGCGAGCGCCTGCAAGCGGCCGAGGAAGCGACGGTTGCCGCTGCGCGGCTTCAGCCGTTCCCAGGCCGTTTCGGGATCCGCGCGATAGAGGCCGGGGTTGGAAAGCGCGGCCATCTCCTCGGCGACCCATTCGAGGCGGTTATCGTGGTTCAGCCGGGCGCGTAGGTGTCGATACACGTCGCGCAGATGCGTCACGTCATTGGCGGCATAGGCGATTTGCGCCGGCGTTAGCGGCCGGGCTGACCAGTCGGAGAACCGGTGTGCCTTGTCGATCGGGCGGCCCGTCAGGCCCCCGACCAGCGCGTCATAGCCGACCTGGTCGCCAAAGCCGGCGACCATGGCAGCAATCTGGGTGTCGAACAGGGGCGTGGGGACGAGGCCGAAGCGGAGAACGAAGATTTCAATATCCTGGCGGGCAGCGTGGAAAACCTTCAGCACGTTGGTGTCGGCCAGAAGCGCACCGAGCGGGGCAAGGTTGATGCCCTCGGCCTGGGCGTCGATCACCGCCACGTCGTGGTCGCCGGCGAGTTGCACCACACAGAGTTCGGGCCAATAGGTCCGCTCGCGCATGAATTCGGTGTCAACGGTGACGAATTCCTCGGCGGAGAGCTGGCGGCAGAGCTGGTCGAGGTTCCCGGTGGTGGTGATCAGGCGAGGGGTGACATCGGCGCGCTGCGATCGTGGCATGGAGCCGGTTGTAGACCGGCGGTGCTCGCGAGGCTACCGACCGCCGAACGGTTGGTGGTGCGACCCGGCGTGCTCCCTCGGGGATACCGGCACAGCCTGATCGGCTGGGCGTGCTTCCTCGGCTGACAAAGCTCGCATGCGGTCTCTTCGCCCAGCCAGGTGTCCGCTTCGCTCCAGCCGGCTTTTTCCAGGCAGACGGCCAATTCATGCGAGACGTCGTTATGGCCGGTCAGCCATTCGGACATTGACTGGCGCGAGATGCCCAACCGGTCCACGGCGACGGTCGAATCGAGCCTGGCAGTACAATCCTCATGGACAGCCTGATCGGTTCGTGTCTTGGGTCGCCCACTCGCTCGGCGCGCGGAGGTGGCAATGTCATCGCAAGGGCGGCTGGATCGTGGCGACGGCGTTGCCCTCGCTTGGTCAAAGCTGGAGGGACGCAGCCCGACCGTGGTGTTCCTGCCCGGCTACGGCAGCGACATGACCGGCGACAAGGCGACGGCGCTCGCGGTGTTCTGCGAAAAGCGCGGACAGGCGATGCTGCGGTTTGATTATTCCGGGCACGGTGCGAGTAGTGGCCGGTTCGAGGACGGCACGATCGGCATCTGGTCCACCGATGCGCTGACCGCGATTGACCAACTGACCGAGGGATCGCTGGTGTTGGTCGGTTCGTCCATGGGCGGCTGGATTGCCTTGCTTGCCGCTCTGGCGCGCCCCGAGCGCGTGGCGGGGCTGATCGGTATCGCCGCCGCGGCCGACTTCACCGAGACCCTGATGTGGCCGCGGCTCAGTCTCGAGCAGCGCGCAGCGCTGATGGAACGAGGGATAATCCACCAGTCGAGCCGTTATGGCGATCCAACCCCGATCACCCGTGCGCTGATCGAGGATGGCCGCAATCACCTCGTGCTGACTGGAACGGTTCCGCTTGATTGTCCGGTGCGTTTGCTGCATGGCCAGGCCGATCCGGACGTGCCGTGGGAAATGGCTCTGCGGATTGCCAACGAACTGACCAGCGGTGACGTGCAGGTGATCCTGGTAAAGCATGGCGACCATCGGCTGTCGCGCCCCCAAGATCTGGCGCTGTTACGACAGACGCTGCTGCCTCTTCTCGGCGAGGATGGCGCGTAGGCCTTCACGATAGTTGGGATAACGCCAGGTCAGGCCGAGCGCCGCCTGCGTCTTGCGGCTCGCGACATGGCGGTTTTCGGCCCAGAAGCTGCGGGCGATCGGGGTCATGGTGAGCGCCGCGGCGTCGAATTGGATCACCGGCGGGGGCGGCACACCGAGCAAACGGGCAGCTTCTTCGACGACGGCAGCGGATTCGGCAGGTTCATCGTCCGTCAGGTTAAAAATACGCACGCCGGATGTGCGGTTCTGTAGCATCGCTGCAAGCACTGCGCGGACGATGTCGTCGCGGTGAATGCGGCCGAATGCGTGGCCCGGCTTGATGATCCGGCGGCATCGGCCGGCATGCAGATCGTCGAAGGCCGAACGGCCGGGACCATAAATGCCGGCCAGGCGGAAGATATCCACGCCATGTCGATCGGCGAAATGAGACCACGCGCTTTCGGCAGCGAGGCGTCGGTGGCCGCGCTCCCCTGTCGCCGCAGGCGGTGTGTCCTCATCCACCCATCCGCCGTCGCGATTGCCATAGACGACAGTGCTCGAAAGGTAACCAATCCAGTACAGCACCGGCGCGGCGGCGAGCGCGGGCGCGTGCTCGGCCAGAATCGGGTCACCGGACGCATCGGGAGGAACAGTGGAGAGGACGTGCGTGGCCGCCTGCAGTGCTGTGCCGTCGTGCGCATGGCGTGTCGTGGCGGAGACCTCGAAGCCCGCTGCGCGTGCAGCGTTTGCGATCGCAGTGCCGCAGTAGCCCAGGCCGAAGATGTGCAGTCGCATGATGCGATCTCGCCTTTCCAGGTCGGTGCGACGGACGGCGTGGCGAAGCCAGTACGAGCGGGAAATTGGTGCGTCGCAGCGCTTACGCAACGGCCGGCGTTAGTCCGGTTCTTCCACCGACACATAATCCGGCACGAATGCGGCATCCCTCTGCTGGAACGCGTGTTTCACGCCGTGTACCCTCATCGTCTCGCGGAACGCGCGCGCTTTCGGCGCAATGTGGCCACGTGCGTCGATCTCCGCCCCGATACGCTGCAGGGTGCGCGCACCCATCAACTCCAGTCCGAGGTTCACCAGCCGCTTGTTTGCCGACAGCAGATGCGGATCGACCAGCCCCATGCGGTCGGCAAGCAGCATCACCTCCGCCCCAAGCTTCGCCGCTGGCACGGACTTCAGCGCCAGTCCGATCTTTGCCGCATCCTTGCCCCGGATGCTGTCGCCGGTCAGCAGCAACCGCTTCGCCCACTGCGGACCGCAGTGATACAGCCACATCGAGCCGGGCGGAGTGCCGAGATCGCGCACCGGCGGGAACCCGATCCGGGCATCGTCCGCGACGATCACCATGTCGCAGAACCAGGCCAGCTCCGTGCCGATGCCAATGCATGTACCGTGCACCTGTGCCACGACCGGTTTATGCATGTCGAAGATCTGGATGCGCAGCCGCTGGCCTTGCTCAAGCCGCCAGATATCGTCGTCGATCTCCTGGCGGCCTCGGTAATCCGAACCACGCTGGCTGGAGAACTCGGAGAGGTCGGCACCGGCGCAAAAATGCGGACCGGCGCCGCGCAGCACGACGCAATGCACCAGGTTATGCTCATCGGCTTCCAGCAGTGCCGCATTCAGCTCACGTAGCAGCTGGCCGCTCAGCGCGTTGCGCTTCTCAGGCCGATTCAGCGTGACGATCGCAGTGGTGCCTTGCAGTGCGTAGGTAATGGTCTCGAATTCCATGTTGCCCTCCCGGGTTGTCGCTGCCGCCATCAGAGGCGTACAGTCCGCGGCGCGCAACTCTGGAGCCTCAGCCATGCAGATCGCCCGCGTCGAAACCTTCCTGTTCGACCCCGGCCTGGCCAAGAATCTACTGTTCTGCCGCATCGAAACCGATACCGGACTGCACGGCTGGGGCGAGGCTTATGTCACGCCGGGGAAGGAGCCGGTGATCGAACATCTGCTGCAGCACATGGGTAAATACATGCTGGGCCGCAGTGCGTTCAGCATCCGGCACACGGCGCAGGTTATCTTCGACGATTTCGCGATGCGCCGTACTTCGCTCGATCTGTTGTCGGCGTGGAGCGCGATCGAACTCGCGATGTGGGATATTGTCGCCAAGCATGCCGAATTGCCGCTGTACAACCTGCTCGGCGGCGCATCGCGCGAGCGGGTGAAAGTTTACGCTAATGGCTGGTCGGTCGGGACGGATACGATAGAACAAAATTGCGAGCGTGCGCTGAAGGTGAAGGAAATGGGATTCACCGCTTTGAAATGGGATCCGTTCCCTGGGCCGTGGCGCAGCTTCATCCATCGCGAAGATGAGGACCACGTCGTTCGGTATGTGCGCAAAATGCGCGACACTCTGGGGCCGGATTTCACGCTGCTGATCGAGGCGCACCGGCGGCTGTCACCGATGCATGCGATACGCATCGGCAAGCGCATCGCGGAATACGACATCGGCTGGTACGAGGAACCATGCCTGTGCGATAATATCGAGCTGGTTGCCGAGGTGCGACGAGCGCTGCCCGGCGTGCCCATCGTCACCGGTGAGGCGATCTATTCGAAGGAAGCCTGGGCTCAGGCATTTGCGGCGCGCGCCGCAGACATCATCAATCCGGACATCTGCAATTGCGGCGGCCTGTCGGCGATGCTGGACATATCGGCAATGGCGCAGCCGCACGCGGTGGCGGTTGCGCCGCATAATTACAATTCGACACTAGTCGGGCTGGCGGCGACGACGCAGTTGGCGGCGATGATTCCGAATTTCTGGATCGCGGAGTGCTTTATCAATCTAAAGCCGGCGTGCGATAGCATCGCAGTTGCGCCGCTGGTGGTGCAGGATAGTTTCGTCGAGCTGCCGACCGCTCCGGGACATGGAATCGATATCGACGTGGAGAAACTGCGGTCGCATCCGTATCGCGACATGGGCGCGCGGACGGGAAAGGCGCTTCGGTCTTACACGGAGGAGTTTCCGCGAAAGAACTACGTGGTGGGCGCCACGCGGACGGGATACTGAGGTCTCGTGGCGGCGCCGAGCGTGGGTCACAGAGAGACAAGTCTGGTGAAATGCGGCAGATCATAGACAATGCATTCCGGGAGAGAGACGATGCGGCATTTCGGCGTTCTGATCCCATCGACCAACACCACCTGTGAGATTGAATTCGGCCGCCTCGTGCCGGCCAACCTGCAGGTTCACGTTGCCCGCCTTGGCAAGGGCGGACGCGGTCCATTTACGCCGAGCAATGATGTGGACATTGACTATCAGTCAAAACTGCTCGGTTCCGCCAAGGTCGAAGTGATCTCACTCGCGCAGACCTCCGCCAGTCTGTTTTCGGAGAATTATGACGAGGACGTGACGCGTCGCATGAGCGCCGGCGCGGGTGCCCCTGCGATCACGTCGGCGCAGGCGGTGGGTCAGGCGTTGCAGGCACTGGGCGTGCGACGCATCGCGCTCGTGTCGCCCTATTCACCGCCGGTGATCGAACTCGCGCGAATCTATTACGAAACGAAATTCGGCATGCAGGTGGCGGCGCTGCACAGTTTCGACGCGAGCGACGCTTACGCGATCGGGTCACTCGGACCGGAGAATGCACGCGATGCATTCGCGAAGATCAACCATCCAGAGATCGATGCGTTCATAGTACCGGGTGGAAACTTTCCGACCATGACCTACATCGCCGAATGGGAGCGTGAATTTGGCAAGCCAGTGGTCACCACCAACCAGGCTGCGTTGTGGTCCATGCTGCGCATCATGCGGGCGGAGGAGAAGCTGCCGGGGCTGGGACAGCTGCTCGCCTAGCAGAGCCCTCGCCATTTCCCCCCGGCGTTCGGACGGAGCGGTGATTTCAGTCCCTCTGGTGAGCCCTTGCCGGATCGCTGGAATTGGCACAGGCCGTGGTCCGATTGTATTTTGAAGATTGACCCAGGAACAAAGGCCACTGGCTGACAGCGCCGGCGATGCAACCAATTTGTTCCCGGCGGCG
>JASHQG010000644.1 GCA_030037665.1 Acetobacteraceae bacterium | reverse complement strand
CCGGCTACAGCCCCACGGGAGGTGGCGACTGACCGACTAATGGATTGATCCGGCTGGCCGGTCGTATCTCAGGGGGTAATGAGAACGAAAGCCTCGCCACCCTGCGTAGCGTGTGCTTTCGGCATGTTCCGCAACTCTGGCTCGTGCGTTGCTGGACACGGCGCCGCCTGCTCCATGACGGCAAGGTGTGCTGACGGATATCAACTCAGAAGTGAGGGCGAAGGTCCTGCTAGAGAACATCGGCCTGCCATCGTGGCAGGTCGCGGGAATGCGGTGGGAGTCCGTAGTCGCGTTGCAGGTAATTGTGAAATTCGCTCGCAGGACGTGTCGTGGTGAAGAAGAACCGTCGTTTGGTAGGCGCGGCACGTGCCCCGCCAACCGTCCGGCAACGTCGTACAACCCGTCGTCTCAAGTTTCGTGCAGCTATAGAGTAGCAAGTCTCACTATTGACTGGAGTTCGGTCTCAAGTCTCTTAGCCGCAGTACATTGAAGGACAAAAAAAGCTGATTGCCCTGGAGCGTTCCGATGTCTCGCCGGTCAACGGCCTCGGTGCGCGCGACGGCTCCCGCCTTGTACGCTCTGGACGAAGCGGATAAAGAAAGACAGCCCGGGACGGTTGTCCCGGGCCGTCAACGAAAGCAACTTATGTAGTATGTTTGTCACACGCTGCCGCTGGTACAGCGCTCAGGCCGGCAAGCCCAACTGTCGCGCCGGCGAGGCCGCAGAGCACCGCGACAGCGAGAATGATGCGTTTCATCATGGTGCCCTCCTTCTGAAGGATCAGCACACCGAGCTTAACATGGGTCGCGAGCGGCGTCACGCCCCTGAGGCGGGTTCTGCCTTACGCCTCGGTTCGTCGGAGGCACGCCACAGACACCAGACGGCGGTCGAGCGAAACGGTGCCCAGACCTCGCGGATGGTCGCGTCCCGATTCTTTCGCTATGGAGACCAGCCGGAACTGCTAAAGTCCCTTCCGATAGATAGACACGGAGGATCGAAGTGACTGAGGGAACCACGGAGACGACGGACATCTTCGAGATCATGCACACGATGCGGGCGATGCGGCGGCTGAAGCCCGACCCGGTGCCCGACGCGCTGATCCGCAAGATCCTGCTCGCTGGCCAGGCGGCTGCTAATGGCGGCAACACGCAGCGCTGGCGCTTTCTGGTGCTGAAAAGCCATCCTGGTAAGAAAGTCGTCCAGGGCTATTACAAGAAGCTTTTCGACGAAGTCGTCGGGCCCCGCTATCGCAACAGCGCGCCGCCCCCCGGATCGGATCAGCCGAAGCAATTGCGGCAAATGGCGGCGAACCAATACTTAACCGACCACTACCACGAGGCGCCGGTGTGGATCGTCGCCTGTCTGGAAGGTGACAATCCGGGGTATTCATCCGGCGCATCGATCTATCCGGCGGTAGAGAACATGCTGCTGGCGGCGCGCGCGCTCGGTCTCGGCTCGACACTGACGACGCGGCACATCGGATATGCGAAGGAATGCGACGAAGCGATGGGCATTCCGCCGAACTACCATTCCTACGCGATCCTGCCCATCGGTTACCCGATGGGGCGATTCGGACCAGTAGGCCGTGGACCATTGTCCGAGGTTGTCTATCTCGACGGCTGGGGCAAGCCCTATCCCGGAATCTAATCGATCGAGAATCGGGCCGAAGGCAGGCGAGGAAACGATTGGAGACGTTCACCTTGCCGATCCTCGTCGTGGGAGTACGAGTCGATCCTTGGGTTGATCACGGAAAGGCAATAGTCTCTAACACCTCCTGCGTGGCGGTGCACCGCGATGAAACAATGCTGGGTAACGTCGGCGACTCGTTTGTCCGGCCGGTACGGGATGAAAACACGGCAACGGTTCTCTGCTACACATCGGGTATGACCCGACGCCCCAAGGGCGCTGTACAGCAACCGCTCGGCCGTGATGCATGCGATGATGGCAATCAGCCCGGATGCCTTCGGCATGTGCGCCGTAGTCTGCATCTCGCCCGGAGCCCAGCTATGCCACGGAACGTGATGTGTCCTGTGTGAAGCGGCTGGACGCCCTCGGCGCGCTGTTACGCGCGCCGGCGCTGACGCCGAAGGCGCTCATGGCGCGACCGACGGGGCGCTGCCGCTGTAACGATCTTTGACAAAGCACCCTCGCTGAACGTGGTCCTGGCGGCCATCGCTTTAGCGTACCAGGTTTCTATGGCCCCAACCGCGGCCTGAAGGTTACTTGAGCTGATCCTTGATCTTGTCGAGCCCCGCCTGAGCGCAAGCATCGTCGAGATTGCCACCCGGCGCTCCCGCCGCGCCGAGCGCGCCAACCACCTCGTCGCCGCTCTTGATGACTATTCCGCCGCCTAGCAGGAGCAGGTGGGGCAATTTGAACAGGTTCGCGAGCACCGGATTCGATTTCGACCGCTCGACGAGCGCACTCGTGCCGGTTTTGAACGATGCGGCCGTAAAGGCTTTGAAGAAAGCGCTGTCGAGAGTATGAGCGCCGGCCCGGTCGCCGCGCAGTAGGGCCTGTTGCACGCCGTCGGCATCGACCAGCACGGCTGTCTCCGCATAGCCCTCGCTCGCACATTTCGCGACGGCCGCGGCGACGGCCTGGTTCGCGAGGTCGGCCGAAATACGGTGCGTCGGGCGCAGGCCTTGGGCCTGCACCTGGGCAGCCAGGAGAATGGCGCAAAACGGGGAAAGCAGAAGTGGCTTCATCCGAACGATCACCATTTGCCAAATTCGGGTGCTACTGTCACCGAAGATCGCGCTTTTGAGCGACCCGGGCAACGATGAAATCACTTGACGGCCGGGGTGCCTGTCGCCGTCGCTGTCCTGCGAACAACTGGGTGCCCGTGCCCAAGAACCTGGCAATGATTGCGGCGTCCCTTTGATCGCCGCCAAGAACTGCCGACGCTTGGGATCGGTGAGGGTCTCCACCATCACCTGACGCCTGTCCGTCAGGCCCCAGCTGCGCTTTAACTTGCGTTCGATTCCTAACCGCTGTTTCTCAGTGCTGCCGCCATTGGATAGGCGATCACGAACAACTTGCGCAGGTCGACGCCATTCTCGCGGCAATACCCGTCGGCGTTGGGCGCGTGGTCGTGGACGCGACCGACCCAGCCGGCGCTTTGACCGACGCGAACTGGTCTGGTCGTAGTGATCGGCACGAGGATATTTATAGAGCCGACGACTTGGACCTCGGCGATATGACAAGCGAGCCGTCGGGACGCGTCAGCGGGCCGACGTAGAGGCCGCGGACTTTCGGGTCAAACCCGCCGGGCGATCCGTGCCGCGCTGGCCCGCTTCCAGGCGCGCCACCTGGGTTCAACGAGTTCGTGCTCGAGTGGTGAACGAAAGCAGGCTTGTTCTTGGGCGGTTGCTGTCAGCGGCTCCGTCGACTATCGCCCAGAGGAGCAGCGCATTATATTGCGGAAAATCGTTTATCAGAACCGACCTGACGCCAGTGCGACGTGTCGCGGGCAATATCGGAGGCGAGGCGATCATGAGCGATTGTGACCCGGTCAAGGCGGCAGTGGCGGCCCACTGGAACCGTCGCGCCCCGACGTTTGACAGCGACTTCGGCCACAGCATCACGACACCGGATGAGCGTGCCGCGTGGGATCGCATCCTCAATCTGGTTACCGATGGCCGCAACGAACTCGACGCGCTCGATGTCGGCTGCGGCACTGGGTTTCTCAGTTTTGAGCTGGCGGCGTTTGGTCATCGTGCCATTGGGATCGATTTTGCCGCGTCGATGTTGGAAGAGGCTCGCCGAAAGGCAACAGACAGCGGCGCGACGATCCGGTTTGAACAAGGTGACGCCGAGAACCTACCCTTTGGCGCGAGCAGCTTCGATCTCGTCGTCAGTCGTCACGTGCTTTGGACCCTGCCACACCCAGAAGCGGCGGTGGTCGAGTGGGTGCGCGTGCTGCGGCCAGGAGGTCGTCTTGTCGTGCTCGACAGCCAGTTCGATCCGAAACTACCGCTCAACCCGCGCCAGAACGCCCGAGCTAGCAGCGAGTACGCAGGTCTCGATCAATGGCTGCCGTTTCTCGGCGGCCGACCTCCGGCCGACATCGAGGCTCTCTTCGCAGCTCATGGTCTCGTCGACATCGGCCACGACCCGATCACCGACCTGGTTGAGGCGCATTACCGGCGGATGCGGGCCGAGGGCCTGCCGCCGCAGCGGCGCTCCCGCTATGTCGCCTGGGGTAACAGGCCGAACTAAGATCGTCTCGAGCGAGTGCAACGTCTCGAGATCGTTCGCACAGACGCTACGTCACGGATGCCGTGGATGTTCCCTCTCACTCTGCCGCTTGAACTAAGAAATTTTTTGCTAGAATTCCAATGGGCGGCTGAACCGGTTCAGACACCCGCATGCTGAAAGGCAATGGCTGTTACAGCGCCCCGGAGCGACAGCGCATCATCCGCCACATACGCAGGCTCAGCGATCAGGACCTCAGCCGCCGTGCCGTCGCCGAGCATCTGGCCGCTCGCGGCATCAAGCTCAGCCACGTGAGCGTCGGCAATGTTCTCGCATCCACCACCCGCCAGCGGGAGACTGCATGAGCAAGCGCGAAACCGCAATGATGCGAGACAACCGGAACACGATCGGCGGCACGCATCTGCAGAAATTCAAGATGCATTCGATTCTTGGGTTGAATGTTCGGTCAATCACCACGCCCGTGTATCCAAGCACGCCTGGAACGCGGATAACAACGATCCGGTCCATGAGCTGATGAATTTGCTATCGATCACTGGTCTGTCTACCTACCCGGAGGATCGCTCGGGCGATGTTTATGAAGTCACGTTCGGTGGCAACAACGCGATACGCGGTCGCGGCCATAGCGGTTGACCGGCGCGAGGCGATGGGGCTTCAGCCATCGGGCGTGCCTGTGCCCTGCGTCATGGTGCCCGCACAGTCGTTGCGGCGGCACCGATCCGGCCTATCTTCCCGAGGAGACCTCGAATGACGCGGTTGCGCCATGATGTGGTCGTTTTACGTCATTGAGGTCTGGGTTGATAGTGATACCGTTTGCCCGATCAATACATGAGGGTGCGATCCCAGAAGTTGCACTTGTGCGCGGTATAGAACTGTGACTCCGAGACAGGCGCTGACCTGGCTGTGTTCTCCGACAGGTAGAGAGGATTGTTCGGGTTGTAACGCGGCCACGGATGATTGCGACCGAGGCCGTTGGGATCGCCCGTACGCGCGAAGGTCGTCCAGAAATCCTTCAGCTGACCGGCAAGTACCTGCTGGGCCGGGCTCAGCGGGTGGGGAATGCCCCGGGATCCGCCGTGGAAGAGGGGGAACACATATGGGATATCAGCAGTGTGGTATGCCCCGGTCGGAAAGCTGACGGTCGGGAAATAGGACGGTGCATCGCGATCAGCGAACTCGTACGCATAGACCGGGACCTTCGTCCCAAGCAGGTGGTTCACATATCGCGCCTCGCATGACAACGGATCCGTGATGACAGCAGCCCAGGCGAGGCTTGGGCTGGCGTATTTGCCGAGCGGGTATTCATCGAGTACGGCCCGCGCGGTTCGCGCAGGATAGTTCGGGGGACCACCGCCAGGTCCGGCCGCACCGCTGTAGGTGGCCGTCACCATGTCGGTGTACTGCGACGCGGTCAAAGGCCCTTTGAGCACCTCGTTGATCATCGCGAGGAAGGTGCCCTCATCCTCGGTGGTACCGTTCATAATCGGCATGTGGTTGAACCGGCCGCTCGACCATGCGTCGGTCGCCAACGTCGGTATGACTGTCCCATCCACAATGAGTCCCGTCGTGAAATATGCGGGATTGGGAAAGGCTTGGTTGGGAGAACCCTGGAGCTGGAGAATCTTCGAGACCGGCAGCGCGCGCAGACACGCGGCGGCGGCCGCGTCCCCGCCCGAACCGCATCCGACCGCGACCGAGAAGGCTGTGCCGCGCGACTCCGCTAGTGGGAGTGGCGATATAAACGGATCGAGGAGAGCGACGCTTTGGAAGATGGCACGTTGGAACAGACCTGCCGCTCCGGGAGAGATGACATTGGCGCCGGTGTCGATGTCGCCGGCGGATTGACCGCCGAGGGTGACGTCATTGGGATCGCCGCCAAACGCCGCGATGTTCCGCCGCACCCACTGGAGCGCAGCCTGCTGGTCCATGATCCCGTAATTACCGAAGGGATGACCTTTCCTGTCGAGAGCGGGATTCGCGAAAAAGCCCAACAGGCCGAGGCGATAGTCGAACGTCACGACGACCGTCGGCCCCTTTTTGGCCAGCCCGGTTCCGTCGTAGTCCGCGCTCTCACCGTCAAAGTTCCCACCGCCGTGGATCCAGACCAGAACCGGATAGCCATGACCGTGTTTGGCAGGGCGGGCGGCCCGGCCGCCGTGATCAGTGACCGGCGCGGTGGTGAAGACGCTCAGGTACAGGCAATCTTCAGAAGTGCTGGATGGACCGGCAAAATAGCCGAGCTCCTGGTTCTGGGCGCAGTTGTGGGCAAAACTCGTTGCTCTTCGTACCTGTGTCCATGGCTGCGGCGGCCGAGGTGGCATCCAGCGCAGTTGCCCCACGGGTGGCGCCGCGTACGGGATACCGAGGAACTCGGCAACGCCATGTTTTACAAGCCCCTGTACCGGACCGCTGTCGGTGCTGACGATCGGTGGGCTGGTCTCGCCGCCGTTGTCGGCGGCCGTCGCCACGCCCGGCGCCGCCGCGAGCGCCAGAACTGCGCTCATGACTATCAGCAAAGCCACGCGTGCCTTTGCCCGGTGTTTGAACGAACAACTTCTCAGGATCTGATATCGTAATTCCAGTCCCGGGGACCGCTTCATTACGCAACTCCTCCCATGTCATCTGATATTTGTGCTTCTGGTTTGGATGCTAATTCTGACAGGGAGGCCAATGTCAAGCGTGAACGCGATCGGCCACAACATCGCGCGCGCCAGTTGGCGAGCGATGCGGCAGCTATCGTGGCTACGGCGTGGTCAGCGCGCCGGTCCGACTTGCTGCCCAGGCGCGTGTGAACCGTCACCGCACAGCGCCATCTGGCTTCGCGCAGGAAGCTCTCGAAATAAAGAAATCGTAACGCGCTCTTAGAGCCTGATGAACCAACGTCTGGCCGCTAGCACAGACCTACCCCAATCCGCGGCACAAATTCTCTCAGGTAACACTCCCTGTCGTGTAGCCAAAAACGAGCGGAAAAGCGCTTCGCCCTGATTGCTGCCATTGACCTCGGAATTTGTCGGCACAGGGTTCCGGATATGGCCGCAACATCCGGACTCTGGTGGAGGCACTGACGGCCGCTTCGCAGCGGCAAGCCTGCATCCAGGCTGGGTCGTCCTTCGCAAGATCGATCGACATCGGCAACCGAGCGTGCAGCGTTTGCCGACCGCTGCTGCCACACCGAAGACCGAACGGAATTCCCATCAGTGTCTGTTGTGAAGGTTGCGGGGTCCTTGAAGCTGCGCACAGGCCCGATGTACTAACGGTTCCCGGACCGATAAAAGTTCTGCGACCAGTTCAACCTCGTCCTCCTGATCGTGATCGACACGACGGCCTGGCTCGATTCGACGACAGGCGGTCCGAGGTGGCGTCGCAGCCGGTCGCAACACCGCGCCATGCGCGCAACGTATGATCGGCGCATACGGCATTAGCCGGAAGAGCGCAGATTTCCAGCGCGGCGCTCGGGTCACCTTGAACTGGCGGCCTCTCGGCAATCAAGAGCCAACCGTCCGGGTGGTCAGCGCTATGCGCCGCGGATAGGCTGGCCCTCGGATCATGCGGAGGGGAGAATGCCAATAGCTACGCGTTACCTGTTCATCGTGAGCATGGATGTTCAGCCCGAGAAAGAGACGCTGTTCAATGAGGTCTACGACACCGAACATGTGCCGAATCTAATGAAGGTGCCAGGCGTACGCGCAGTGACCAGGCTCCGCACCGAGCCCGCGCGTTTCGTGCTGGGCGGACAAGCAAAGGAGCTGACCGGTGAGAGCGCGCCAAAATACGTCGCGATCTATGAAATCGACAGCCCCAGCGTGCTGGAAAGTCCGGCGTGGGCGCAGGCCGCGGAGAAGGGGCGCTGGCCAACCGAGGTACGGCCCTACACGCGGAACAGACACCATATCGTGCGGGCGGTACTGTAGCGCCCGTCGGCGCTTCGGCCGCGGCGCCGAGCTGACCTGAATCAAAGACGCCACCGTCTCCAGCGCTTATGCTCGCACGACCGTGCGGCGCGGCCCGTATGGACCATCGCAGCGGCCGTCCTACCTACTTGTTTGGACAAGAAAGGAATGCGCCCATGAACCCGACGGATCAGACCAAAAGTAAGCTCGACGACGCCACCGCGCAGATTGCCCGCCTCCGCGAGCAGGTCGAGGCGCTGATGAAGGAACGCGTCACGCCGGCGGTAGCTGACATCGCCGGCCGCGCCGAGCAGGCCGTCTACGGCGCGACCAGCGTGGCGCGAGACCAGGCCGAGGCCATGTCGAACCGGGTGCGCGAACAACCGCTGCTGGCGCTGGTGATTGCCGCGGCCGTTGGCTTCGTCATCGGGCGGGCCACGCGTTGAACGTGCGGCTTCTCCGTCTCGCGCGGATCGCGGCCGAGGCGGAGGGCCTGCGTCTCCGCCGTCAGGTGCGCCGCGCCGCGATCCGCGGCGTGCTGGGCGTGATTGCACTGGTTTGGCTCTTTGGCGCCGTTGTGTTTATGCACGTCGCGGTCTGGAACTGGCTGGAGGCCAACGTCGGCTGGACACCGCTCGGCACGGCCTGGACGCTGGCGGGGGGCGACGCGTTGATCGCGCTAGTACTGTGCCTGGTGGCAGCGCTGCTCGGGCCGGGCAGGGTCGAGACGGAAGCTCTGGCCGTGCGCGCCCGCGCGGTCGACGCAGCTACCAGTTCGCTTGCCGTGTCGGCCATGCTGTTGCAGGCGGTGCGGGTCGGGATCGATCTGGTGAAGCGGCGGCGAGACTGACGAGAGCGGCGGCCTCGGACGGGAAATCCCTCCCGGCTGCGCGCCCGGGTGGGGGATAGTCGGTGCGGGCCCGGAGCGTGCTGGACGCTTATCGGCCGCCGCGGATCTCGGACTCGCGACGACACCTGCAGCGTCGCTATCGCAGGTCGGCGTGCGCCGTTTCCGGCATTTGCCAGTCCACGAGGAAGCTGACCGCCGAAGCCGCCATCACGTAGTACGCCGGGGCGATCGGCGACCCGGTCAGCGCGATCAGCCACGTGGCGATGAATGGCGCGAACCCGCCGAAGATCGCCACCGACAGCGCATAGGCCGGTGTCATCCACGATGAGCGCCCCAATGTGGGGAACATTTCGACGATCGCCGCCGGTCCGGCGCCGGAATAAAGCGCGATGGCGGCGCCGAACAACGCCTGGATCGACGCGATCATCGCGAAACCCGGCTGGCTCACGATCGCCGCAAACAGAGGTCGGGTGAGGATGACGAAGAACGCGCAGGAAAGCAGCAGTAACGGCTTACGTCCGACGCGATCCGATAAGGCGCCGAACGCCGGAATCAGCACCATCAGCACGAGTACGCAGATCATGTTCGCCCACAGCGCCTCAGCCTGCGAAATCCCTGCATGCTGGCTGGTGAAGGTCGGCATGTAGGACAGCAGGATGTAGAACGCGACGGTCCAGTGGATGGTGAAGCCGAACGCGCGCAGCGCCGGCCAGAAGCTGTGCGTTGTTGCTTCCTCGGGACCTTCTTTGGCAGCGCGATACACCGGCGTCTCGTCTACATTGCGCCGCAGATAGCCGCCGATCAGCGCGAGAACGATCCCGAGCAGGAACGGAATCCGCCACCCCCACGAGGCCAGATCGGCCGGTGTCAGGATCGACGACAAAACCGCCCCTGTTGCCGAGCCGAGCACGAGGCTCATCGCGATGGAGGCCTGCTGAAAACTCGCGTACCAGCCGCGATGGCCGTGCGGCGCCCACTCGGCCATGAAAGCGGTTGAGCCGCCCCATTCGCCACCGGCGGAGAATCCCTGGATCAGCCGCGCCACCACCAGCAGCACCGGTGCCACCATGCCGATGCTGGCATATCCCGGCAGCACACCGACCATCACCGTGCCGAAGGCCATGGTCATGATGGTCAAGGTCAGCGCCGCCTTGCGTCCGTGCGTGTCGCCGAAGCGGCCGATGATGACGCCGCCCAGCGGGCGCATCAGAAAGCCGACGCCAAACACGCCGAAGGATGCAAGCAGTAAGCTGGTGTGGTCGGCGCTGGGAAAGAAAGTGTGGCCGATCGTCGCGGCAAAGAACACGTAGACGCCAAAATCGTACCACTCCAGAACGTTGCCGATCGTCGCGGCGAACACCGCTTTGCGGGTCTCATGCCGTCCCGGCACCGTTTGTCGTGCCGCCGACTGCGTCGTACCGATGGCTCAATCTCCCCTGGTCGCCGAATGTGCAGGAATCGGAGCGGTGTGTAGAAGGATCCGCTGTCCGAATGGTGACTGGCATGACAAGCGTGTCAAGCGGGCAGTGTCTTTTCGAACCAATGATGCGCGTAGGGATTGTCGTTGTAGCGGGCGATCTCAGTGTAGCCTGACTGACGGTACATGGCCTGCGCCTCAGTCAGCGACTTGTTGGTGTCGAGGCGCACCGCCGTCACGCCGGACGTCTGTGCCAGCGTTTCCAGAACCTGCATGATCCGCCGCGCGACGCCCTGGCCGCGTGCGGACCGAGCTGTCCAGACGCGCTTGATTTCACCCGTCGTTGCATCCAGTCGCTTCATCCCGCCGCATCCGACCGGTGCCCCGTCCAGCCGCGCCACGACGAAAAATCCCGACGGCGGCTGCATCTCCGCGTCATCGGCCGCGCCTCCCTGGTCCGGATCAAAGCCGGACTCAAATCGCTCGGCGAGTTCACCGAAATATTGCCCGAGGCACCAGCGCGCATCGTCGCTCTCAGGGTGCTCGATGCGCACATCGAGCGTCGCGGCACGGATCAGGCGTACGACCTCGCCCATGGCGGCGAGCAACCGTTCGCGCTGCACCGGGCTGAGCGGGGCGAGCATGGACTGGGCCAGTCGGTCGGACAGGTTGTCGTAGGCCGCGAATTCCCGACATCCTTTTGCTGTCAGATGGACGCGCCGCGCACGTGCGTCGTCGGTCCGCCTGCGCACGGCTATCAGTCCCTGCATTTCCAAAGATCGCAGCAGCCGACTGAGGTAGCCCGAGTCGAGACCCAGCCGTCTGCGCAACTCCCGGACGTCGGCGCCCTGTGGTCCGGTCTCGTAAAGCACGCGCGCCTCGCCGAGCGGACGTCCGCGGTGCAGATAACTCTCGTCCAGTGCGCCGGTGCGCAGCGTGACGATGCGATTGAACCGGCGAACTTGCTCGATCTGCGATGCGTCCATTGTCTGACTTTAGTCAGACACCCGCTCAGCGCGCAAGATCATCCGGCTGCCCGCCATATCGAAACCCGTGCCGTGCCGTGCACCCGCTCGGCCAGCAACGTCCCCAGAGTGGGCACGGCGTCTCCCGCGCCGGTCTCCGCCACCACCATCGTGTGCGGCGCAATCCAGCCCGACACGCGTAGCCGCGCCACGGCCTGCGGCACCAGCGCCGCGCCATACGGCGGGTCGAGGAAGACGAGTCCGCACGCCGAACCCGGCGGTGCCGCCCGCACATCAACCGCCAGTACCTGACATCGATCCTGGGCGCCGCATGCGGCTATGTTGGCTCGCAACGCCGACAACGCGGCGCGGTCACTCTCCATGAACGTCGCCTGCGCGGCGCCGCGCGACAGTGCCTCCAGCCCAAGCGCGCCCGAGCCGGCGAAGGCGTCGAGCACGAGCGCGTCCTCCAGCACACTCGGCCCAGCCCACGGTGCGTGGGTCAGCATGTCAAAGAGTGCCTGCCGGACACGATCGGCGGTGGGCCGTGTGGCGGTCCCGGACGGAGCCTTGAGCGCGCGGCCGCGCCAGCCGCCGGCGACGATGCGCATCAGGCGCCGCGCGGCAGTTGGTCGCGCAGCACGCGCGCCGCCACCTCCTCGGCCGCGCCGCGTGGCAAAGTTCCGAGCTGGAATGGTCCGTACGCGATACGGATCAGCCTTGTTACTGCCAGGCCGAGATGCGCCATAACACGGCGCACCTCACGGTTGCGTCCCTCGCGCAGCGCGACCGTCAGCCAGGCATTGTCTCGTTTGACCGCGTCGAGGCCGGCATCAATCGGGCCGTAGCGAACGCCGTCGACGGTCAAGCCGTGCGACAGCGAAGCGAGCCGGGCCGGGTCGGGGCGGCCATGCACCCGCACGCGATAGCGGCGGATCCAGTGGGTTGCCGGCAGCTCCAGCTGGCGGGCCAGCGCGCCGTCGTTGGTGAGCAGCAGCAGCCCCTCGCTGGTCAGATCGAGCCGTCCGACGCTGACCACACGGGGCATGCCGGGCGGCAGCATCTGGAAGACGGTCGGCCGGCCTTGCGGATCGCGATGGGTTGTCACGAGGCCGGCCGGCTTGTGATAGCGCCAGAGTCGCGTGCGGCCTGGCGTGTCCACCACCGTGCCATTTACCCGCACTATGTCCTCAGGGCCTACGAAACAGGCCGGATGCGTCACCGTGGTGTCGTTCAGCCGCACGCGGCCTTCCGCCAGCAAGCGCTCGGCGTCGCGCCGGCTGGCAACGCCGGCTCGCGCGAGCCACTTGGCGATCCGCTCGCCGCGCTCGCTGGCGGCGTCGGTCATTGCCGCGCGGCGGCGATCAGCGCGTCGAAAATGCGGCGGTCGCCGGGATCGATTTGGAACTCGGGGTGCCATTGCACGCCGAGGCAGAAACGATAACGGCCGTCCTCTATTCCCTCGATGACGTCGTCAGGCGCCGTGGCGTTGACCACGGTGTGCGGGCCAGGTTCGCCCACTGCCTGGTGGTGAGAGGAGTTCACCCGCATCTGCGCCGTGCCCACAATACGGTGCAGCAGCGTGCCTTGCTTGATGGTGACCGCGTGGCCGGGTTCGTGCCGTGGGTTCGTTTGCTCATGCTCGAGCGCGTTGGCAACGACGTCAGGAATGTGCTGGATCAGCGTGCCCCCGAGCGCCACGGCAAGGAGCTGCTCTCCGCCACAGATGCCGAGCACTGGCTTATTGCGTTGCAGTGCGCAGAGCGTCAGCATGAGCTCGGCTGCGGTCCGTCCCTCCTTCAGCGTCACGCTGGCATGCCGATCGCCGGCACCATACAACGCCGGATCGACGTCGAACGCCCCGCCGGTCACGACGAGTGCGTCAATGCGGTCGACATACTCGTCGGCGAGCGACCCATCGTGCGGCACCGCGAATGGCAAGCCACCAGCCGCCGCGATCGCGTCGGCATAATTCTGCCGGATCGCGTACCAACGATATTTCGAATACCCGCCCGGCTGCTCTGCATCGAGAGTCAGGCCGATGACGGGGCGGTTTGTCATCGGGGAATCGTCCGATTCGCGTCGTGGCCGGGCCTGGCCCAGCCGGCGACGACCCGACCGCCATGCATCACCACCAGAGGTGCATGACGGGCTCCGCCCCGTCCTCCAGCGGCCCTTTGGTCGGACCGGCTGGTCGGCGAGGACGCGGAGCCGTCAGCCATGGCGGCGGAATTACGCCAGCCCATGCTGCTTCGCCTCCGCCATCACTTCCTGCGCCAGAGGCAGCATCGCGTAATCGACCATCGCACCCTGATAGCTGACCGCGCCAAGCCCTGCTTTCTCTGCCGCGTCGAACGCCTGGAGCAACCCCTTGAAGTACGCAATCTCCTCCGGTGTCGGACAGTACACCGCGTTGGCGACCGCGACGTGCGAGGGATGCATGACTGCCACACCGGAATAACCGACGTCGCGCGCGCGGCGGATGAGCTTCTCCACTGCCGCGAGGTCGTTCATTGGCGTGCCGAAAATGCCGGCGATCGGATAGGGGGCACCTCCGGCGCGGCTGTCGAGTACAAGCTTCGACGCGAGATAGAGTTGCTCCGTCCCTTCCAGTGTTGCGCGGAAGCCGAAGGCGCGGGCAAAGTCGCCCGATACTGGGCCGCTGATTGCACCGTGGATGCCCTTGACGCGCGGACTGGCCTTCGCCAAAGCGCACGCGTCATGCATGCCTTCCGGCGTCTCTGGCAGCGGCAGGATCGCGACGCTGCCATGGTCCAGCCCAGCGCGGCCTTCACAGTATGACAAGATGTCGTGCACGCGGCGGATTTCGTCGGGATGTGCAGCCTTCGGCAGCACGATTGCCGTGAGGCCTTCGGTCGTCGCAGCGGCGATCTCGCTCGGTGTACGGTCGGACAGCGGGTTGACGCGCACGAACGCGCCGACATTCGCCCCGCGCAATTCGGCTATCTCCTCACGTAGCAGCCCCATCGCCTGGGATTTGAATTCCGGCGGAACAGAGTCCTCGATGTCCAGCACCGCGGCGCCGGGGCCGACGCGAATCGCCTTGCCGACCCAGTCGCGGCGATGGGCCGGCACGAACAGGGCGGAACGAATGGGCCACATGGGACGTCTCCTGCACGGCGTTGGGACTGCTATGTCGTGGGGAAGCGAGCGTGGCAAGCCGCAACCGCACGTTCGTCATGGCCAGCCAAGCGCCTGCCACCCACCCGGCCGTCTTTGTGCACGCGGGGAGGGGGCGAGGAGGCGCCACGAAGTGGGCCATGACGGTAGACATGAACCAAGAAGCCCACCCCGTTTACGGGATGGGAGCGTCACGGCAGCATCTTCCCAGGATTCATGATCCCTGTTGGATCCAGTGCGGCCTTGATGCGCTGCATCAGCGCGAGCTCCGCACCCCCACGCCAGTCCGGCATCATGTAGGGCTTCAGCCTGCCGATCCCGTGCTCCGCCGAAAAACTTCCGTCGTAGGCACGTACCACGTCGTTCACCGCATCCATGAGTACGTGATCCTGCGCCAGGAACCACGCCGGATCGCTGCCCTCGGGTTGCTCCAGATTGAAATGGATATTTCCGTCGCCGATATGGCCGAACGGCACGATGCGGATCCCGGGAATGAGCTTCTCGCAGGCGGCCGTCGCGCCGCGGATGAACGCCGGCACTTTCGACACCGGCACTGAGACGTCGTTTTTCACACTCGCCCCCTCGCGCTTCTGTGCCTCGGAATGCTCCTCGCGCAGTCTCCAGATCGCCGCGCGCTGTGCTTCCGATTCGGCGATGACAGCGTCCTGCACCACAGAGGCTTCCAGTGCGTCCTCCAGCACCGATTCGAGCGTGGAACGCATGCCGCCGCCTGGTCGCGGCGTCGCAAGCTCCACCAGAACGTAAAACGGGGCGGCTGACGCAAGCGGCAAAACCGCACCTTCAATGTGCTTTAGCACGAATTCGGTGCCAAGACCCGACATCAGCTCGAACGCGCTGATCGCCGCGGCGTCGTGCGCCTGGTAGCGCGTAAACAGTTCCAGCGCGTCCTCCGGCGAACGCACAGCGCAGAAGGCGATAGCGATTTCACGCGACCGCGGCACCAGTTTCAGCACCGCCGCGGTGATGATGCCGAGTGTGCCTTCCGAACCGACGAACAACTGGCGCAGGCAATAGCCGGTGTTGTCCTTACGCAGCCGGCGCAGGCCGTTCCAGACCGTTCCGTCCGCCAGCACGACTTCCAGCCCGAGCACCAGGTCGCGCGCATTGCCGTAGCGCACCGTGTTGTTGCCGCCGGCGTTCACCGCCAGCACGCCTCCGATCTGCGCGCTGCCTTCGGAAGAGATGGACAGCGGCAGCATGCAGTTCGCACCGATTGCGGTGTCCTGCGCTGCTTTCAGGGTGACGCCGGCTTCGAGGGTCATCGTCATGTCGACCGGATCGACGGCTCGGACGCGGTTCAGGCGGGATGTGCTGAGGATGAGCTGCGATCCGTCCTCGGCCGGGACAGCGCCGCCAACCATCGACGTGTTGCCGCCCTGCGGGACGATCGGCGTGCGCGTTTCCGCACAGAGGCGGACCACATCAGCGACTTCGCGCGTAGTGGCAGGGCGGATGACGGCTGGCGTGCGGCCCTGGTAGAGGCGGCGCCAGTCCTGCGAGTAGGGCGCGGTGTCGGACGGGTCAGTCAGGATGCCGTGATCGCCGACGATGGCGCGGAGGGCCGAGAGATGCGTCATTGCTCACCTTGCCCGCGAAGCGGGAGACGTTGTCGACTAGTCCGGCACATTTTTCTTGAGCTCCTCCAGCCACGTATTGGCGTTGCCATCGGATGGGGCGCGCCAGTCGCCGCGCGGTGACAACGAACCGCCCGCACTGACCTTCGGCCCGTTGGGCATTGCGCTGCGCTTAAACTGGCTGAACGCAAAGAACCGCCGCAGGAACACCTCCAGCCACTTGCGTATCGTCGGCAGATCGTAAGCTTTGCGCCGGTCAGGCGGGAAATGCGGCGGCCAGACTCCACGATCCCTGTCTTCCCAAGCCTGCAATGCCAGGAACGCGATTTTCGACGGCACGTAGCCGTGGCGGAGCGTGTAGTAAAGCGTGAAGTCCTGCAGCTCGTACGGCCCGATCGAGGCCTCTGTACTCTGTGGCGTGACGCCGGCCTCCGCGGGGATCAGCTCGGGGGAAATCTCCGTCGCCAGGATCGCATCCAGCGTCTGCAGCACGTCCGGCGCGAACTGTTGCGAACCGATCACCCAGCGGATCAGGTGCTGAATCAGCGTCTTCGGCACGCCGGCGTTGACGTTGTAGTGCGCCATCTGGTCACCAACGCCATAAGTGCACCAGCCCAGCGCCAGTTCCGACAGATCGCCGGTGCCGATGACGATGCCATTGTGGTGGTTCGCCAACCGGAAGAGATAATCCGTGCGCAGCCCGGCCTGGACGTTTTCGAAGGTGACGTCATAGACCGGCTGGCCCTTGGCATAGGGGTGGCCGATGTCGTCCAGCATGCGTGTCGCGGTCGGGCGAATGTCGAGTTCTTCGCACGTCACGCCAAGCGAGCGCATCAGTCGCCAGGCGTTGCCTTTGGTCTGCTCGCTGGTGCCGAAGCCCGGCATGGTAAAGGCAAGGATATCGCTGCGCGGCAGCTTCAGCAGATCGAAAGCACGGGCACAGACGATCAGTGCCTGAGTCGAATCCAATCCGCCCGATACGCCGATCACCACACGCTTAATACCGACCGCGCGCAGTCGCTGCGTCAGCCCCGACACCTGGATATTGTAGGCCTCATAACAATCCTGCTCCAGTCGTTCGCGGTCGGCTGGCACGAACGGGAAGCGTTCGACGCGTCGGCGAAAGCCGACATCGCCAACAGGTGGATTGAGTTCGAACCCAAGCGTGCGGAACACCCGCATGTTGCGCCGGCGATTGGCATCGAACGATCCCATCTGCAGCCGTTCGTGCCGCAGCAGATCGAGGTCGATGTCGGCGATCGCGGCGGCGTGGTCGGTCGGGAATCGCTCGGTTTCTGCCAGGGTATCGCCGTTCTCGAACACGGAGGCCTGACCATCCCAGGCGAGATCCGTGGTCGACTCGCCCGCGCCCGCGGCGGCGTAGAGGTACGCCGCCACGCAGCGGGCCGATTGTGAGCGGCACAACAGCCGCCGCGTCTCGGCTTTGCCAATGGTGATGTTGCTGGCCGAGAGATTGGCGAGAACCGTGGCACCGGCCAGCGCCGCCTCGCCGCTCGGCGGGATCGGCACCCACACATCCTCGCAGATTTCCGCATGCACGACGAAGCCTGGCAGGTCATCGGCAGCGAACAGCAGGTCGGTGCCAAACGCGACGCGCTTGCCACCCAACACGATCTCGCCGCCGTCGCTGCCCCCGCCGCTGACGAAATGCCGCGGTTCATAGAATTCGCGATAGTTCGGCAGATGCACCTTTGGCACCGCGCCCAGAATCCTGCCGCGATGGATCACCACCGCGCAGTTGTAAAGCGCGCCGAGATGACGCAGCGGCGCGCCGATCGCGAGCAGCGGCAGCAGATCGGCGGACGCGGCACGCACGGTCTCGATTGCCGCTTCCACCGCATCCAGCAGCGTGGACTGTTGCAGGAGGTCGCTGATCGCGTATCCGGAGAGGCCGAGTTCGGGGAACACCGCAAGCGCGACAGCCTGGCCGTCGCACTCCTTTGCCAGACGCAGGATCGCCTGGGCGTTGGCCGCCGGATCGGCCAGGGTCGTGCGCGTGGTGCACGCAGCGACCCGGGCGAAGCCATGGCGGTACAGCGAGCGGAAATGTGTCGCGGACATGAGAGGCGACCCGGCTGCACGAGGAATTCAATATGGGGCTGTGCCGGGCCCCGCGCCAATGCCGGCCGGCGCGCAGCGACAAGATGCTGCCGGCGCCGGACGGCGTCGCCGAACATCCCTACGCGCCGATGCGCCAACGGCGTATTCTTCCGGCATGGCGAATCGAGTCGTCTATCGGCGCATCGATAGCGCTGTTCGTTGTGCCGCGACGGGTGGGCGCGCGATGGTGCGTCGTGCCGCTCTTTCCGGGTGGTCCGGTCTGCTGTTCTCCAATGCCGCGAACCACAAACAGCCACTCAGAACCACGGGGAACGAAACGATGAATCCGAACGTTGGCACGAAGCGGCCTATGCCACGCCAGCCAATGAAATCTGCTCCGTGGCGGCGGGAGGTGGTTCGTGGTTGTCCGGGTTGAAAGATCGGACCCGGCGAACGGTACCAGCCCTTCCCCCATGGCCCCCATCCGCATCCTCCCCGAAATCACCGTGAACCGGATCGCCGCGGGCGAGGTCATCGAACGCCCTGCCGCCGCCGTGAAAGAGCTCGTCGAGAACGCCCTCGACGCCGGCGCCAGTCGCATCTCGGTCGCGCTGGAAGGAGGCGGTATCGACCGCATCGATGTGGTCGACGACGGCCACGGGATGACCGCCGCCAACCTCGCGCTCGCAGTGCAGCGACACGCCACGTCCAAGCTCCCAGCGGATGACGATCTGACCCGCATCTCGACCCTGGGCTTCCGCGGCGAGGCGCTTCCCTCGATCGGTGCCGCCGCTCGGCTCGAAATCACCTCCCGCCCAGCCGGCGCATCCCACGCCAGCACGATCTGCGTCGAAGGTGGGCGGATCGGCGAACCGACCCCCGCCGCCGGGCCCGCCGGCACGCGTGTCGTGGTCCGTGATCTGTTCTTCGCCACGCCGGCTCGCCGCAAATTCCTCAAACACCCGCGCACCGAGGCCGATCATGCGGAGGCAGCCGTCCGCCGCCTCGCTCTCGCCGTTCCCGGGACCGCCTTCCGCCTTGAGACCGACGGCCGCACGGTCTTCGACCTTCCTCTCCAGGACCGCGCCGCGCGCGCCGCCGCCTTGCTCGGTCCAGGCGCCGCGGCAGCACTGCTTCCGGTGGACGAGGAGCGCGGCAGCCTCCGTCTCACCGGGTTCATTTGTTCACCCGCTGTCACCCGCGCCAGCGCCGCCGCCCAGGCGCTGACCGTGAACGGCCGCCCGGTTGCCGACCCGGTACTGAAAACCGCCGTTCGCGTTGCTTACCGCACCATGATCGAGGCCGGTCGCCATCCGGTTGTCGCGCTCTATCTCGACCTTCCGGATCAGGAGCTGGACGTGAACGTCCATCCTGCGAAGGCCGAACTCCGTTTCCGCGATCCTGGTGCGGTTCGGTCGCTGGTGATTGGCGCACTCGGCCGGGTGCTTGCCGCTGGCGCCGGCACGGTGACGCAGGCCGCCGTCCTGCCGCCGCGCCGGCCGATGCAACTCTTCCAGTCGCGCCCGCCGGGGCATGGCATCACCGCGCTGCCGATGCCGAACGGTCCCGAGATGGCCGAGGCACCGCTCGCCCTGGACGGTCGGCCCGCCGTCCGCACCCTGCCGCCGGCCGAGCCACGGCCAGACCATCCGCTCGGCGCGCCGGTCGCCCAGGTGCTCGATACCTATCTCATAGCGGTTGCCGCCGACGGCTCTCTCGTGTTGGTCGACCAGCACGCCGCGCACGAGCGCCTGACGCATGAGGCCATCCGCAACCAAATGCTGGATGGCGGTGTGCAGAGCCAGGCGCTGCTGCTCCCGGCAGTCGTGGATTTGGCGCCAGGTGATGCGGCGCGGCTCCTTTCATGTGTCGACCAATTGGCTCGGCTGGGCCTGGAACTCGAGCCGTTTGGTCCCGGGGCCGTGCTGGTGCGCGCGCTGCCCGCAGCGCTCGGCGCACCCGAGCCGGCGCCGCTCTTGCGTGACCTTGCCGATGAGCTGGCCGAAATGGAAGAGACTACCGCTCTGGACGCGCGTCTTGATGCGGTGATTGCCCGGATGGCTTGCCACGGCTCGATTCGCGCCGGGCGTCGCCTCGCACCGGCAGAGATGGACGCGCTCTTGCGCCAGATGGAGGCAACACCGCGCGCCGCCACGTGCAGTCACGGCCGACCAACCTTCCTCAAGCTCAACAAAAGCGAGATCGAGCGCCTGTTCGGGCGGCGTTGAGGCAGATCGAGCCGGCAGCCGTGAAGAGTACTTCGTGGCTGCCTACCTTTGTGGCTCATTCAATGTTTGCACCAACAGGGAGACGCCGCATGCTCGCCTTCGATCTCACGCAAGAACAATCATTCAGTCTGCGAAAGCACGTGGAAAAGGTGCTCGGCAAGGTCGGCGAAGGAGATGTCACCGTCGCTTGCTGGGAACCGGGACAGGTCAGTCCCAACCATCTGCATCCCGGCGCAACGGAAATCTACTTCTGCTTCCAGGGCGGTGGCACCATGCGCACGCCCACCAGTACCGTTGCCGTGAAGCCAGGCGCTTTTGTCGTTCACCCGCGCGGCGAGCTGCACGAGTACATCAATGGTCCCGAGCGCACGCTGCTGTTTCGCGTCCGTTACGGAGACAATATGTCAACCCGCACCAAGGAGTGGCCGACCAACCCGGAATTTCAAGCCAAACCAGAGGATTCAGCCTGGTTTGCCGATCACCCGCATGGCTGACGGTGCGCCGTCGCCGCGCGATCGGCTTGTCTGCGGCGGGTTCACGCCGGGTCGGTGGGTTCGCCGCGGTTCACTTGCGACGCAGAGACCAGTCGAGCGTGATGGATCCCTGCAAGACACGTTTGTGGATATCCGCGCCGCCGTGAAGATCCCGACAGCGACAAGGTCCGTCGGTGTCCGTGCCGATGCCCACGGCAGTATGTCGTGCACGATCGCTGCGCTACTTTGCGAGGTCCCTCGTTGGTCATCGCGTTTTCTTCAAGCAGGGCCGGACCGCATGCCGTATGTCTCTGAACCGCGATAGTGTGCGGCGGCGTGATATCGCGCGGCGCTGATATCGTCCGTGACTGGCTGCGCGCCGCGGAGCATCGCATGGACATGCTGGAAGCACTCGCGGATCTCGGTCTGCCCGACGCCTGGATCGCCGCCGGCGCTGTCCGCAACGCAGCGTGGGACCGGCTGCATGAGTACCCCATATCAACCCCGCTGGCCGATGTGGACGTGATCTGGTTCGACCCCGTGCGGACCAG
>JASHQG010000643.1 GCA_030037665.1 Acetobacteraceae bacterium | reverse complement strand
GGCGCGCGAGTCCTGCTTGCGCGTGCCATGATCCTCTCGCAAAGCGGAACTACATGTCTCACGGGTTCGTAAGGAAGACCAGATGTGGCGGTTTGCTCTGCCCGGATTAATCATTGTCGGAACTTTGCTGGTCCTGCTCTCGGGAGGGTTGGGTCTTTGGGACGGGGTACCGCCGCCGTCCGCGGTGCCGACGCATCCGGTCGTCGCGTCAGTCATGCCGAAGCCGGCACCGTCGCGACCCTCCCAATCCGTGCAACCGCCCACGCAGGCGCAAACGCCCGCACCGTTGCAGCCGACTGCACCTCTGCAACCGACCTCACCGGCGCAATCGACTGCGTCCGCGAAATCGACCGCATTGTCCCTGGCGGTCCAACCGCAGGCTCCGCAGCAGGTCGCGTCGGTCGATCCGTTGCAATCGCGGGTTGACTCGCTCCACTCACAAATAGAGCGCCGCACGCAACAGCTTGCCTCACTGCATGCCCAGACCGATAGCGCGAGGCAGCAACTCGTTTTGATCCAGCAGCAGCAGCAGTCCGTTGCCGCGTCCGTGGCAGATCAGAGCAAGAATCTTGCGTCGTTGCGCGAGCAGACACAGGCTGCACAGCAGCAACTCGCAGCGCTGCAAAAGCAGCAGCAGTCGGCAGCCACAGCCGTACAGCAGAGCAATGACCAACTGGCGGCGATTCGTGGCCAGACGGACCAGGCACGTCAGGACCTTGCCAAGGTGCAACAGCAGCAAACACAACACCAACAACAGGCAAGTAACGCCGCGGCGCAAGAATTGGCCACACTGCATGCGCAGCTTGCGCAGGAGAACCGCGCGGCGATTGCCTTGAAACGGCAGCGGGAGGCCGAGGCTGGCTCGCTGGAGAACCTGAAGTCACACCGACCGGCGGCCGCGTCGTTCCCTGAGGCGCAACCGTCTCAGCCGGAGACCGTAACGCCTGTGACCTCGCCGCCGCCTGTGACCTCAACGCCAGCCCCGTCCCCGGCTGCTCCTGCGCAGACTCAACTGACGTCCGCACGTGAGCAGTTGGCGGCGGGCCGGCCGTGGGCTGCGCGCCAGCTGTTGTCCATGGCGCAGACCCAGTTGGCGTTCCAGCCGGTGACGCCCGACCAGCCGATCGCGCAGGGCGGCAACGTGGCCGCGACCTTGGTTGGTGAGGCAATTCACTCGATTGATATGGGCGACACGGCCCAAGCGTATCAGGCGATCAACCGGGCTATCCAGCTTACGTCGCGCGGTACGAACGCAAGCTACGCCGACACGTCGAGTGATCGCTCCGCCTACCCGCCCGGCTATGATCAGCGTTACTACCAGCAACACTGAATGACCGCTCCGGTGCGCCCATGGGCTTTTGGTTCTGGACGAACCCTTGTGCTGGGACCGCCGCCACGCTGCTCAGTCCGGGCGCCGTACAACGTCGCAACGCAGTGGCTTGCAGCCTCCGACAGAAAATCGGGCGGCGCGGTGATGACTGCGTGCGTCGACCGCGGCCGGCGCACTCGGAGGCATGCCGTCACGCGGCGCCGCCGCATTGTGTCATTCGAGGTGCGGCCTCACCCGGGGCCGGTTTGATCGTTCGCGTCATTCGCCGAGGCGGCCACGGTGCCAACCGTATCGCGATCATCGTGCTGGTGTTTGTCGCCGTCGCGCTGCGGCCGGCGCCGACGCTGATATCGATGACCGGCCTATGAGGTGCCGGCCCAGAATATCGACCTGACCCGGGACTACGTCGTGACCTGCCCCGTGTCGCCGGCGAAGCGGAACCGCGGTCGTCTTCCTCGTCGTCACCGGCGGTCCCGACGGTTGGACAGCGACGCTCAATCAAATGCTTGCGGCAAGCCGTTCAGCGCCCTGGCCAGTCTGTCAGCCGTGTCGGAGCGCGCGCGGTGGGCGCTCGTTCCGCATCCGATCTCACGGGATCGTGAGACAAGACGCGGAACCTGACGAACAGAGCTCTGATGCCAATCAGGGCCAAACGAGGCGTTCCTCTGCGCAGGCATGGCCCCGTTTAAAATCGGTTTGACGGATGAGTGTCTGCTTCGACGATACCGCGAAGCAAGAGAGCCAGACCGGATATAATATCTTGCAATATTAGACCACTATCGTTCGTCATTCAACCGAGGATGCACGGGATGGCGTGGTGCGCTGAGTGATGGGACGACCCGAGGCACCCGCCAGGCCCAATGGTCACCGTCAGGCGGTCTTCCGGCGGCGGGGATCCTCCGATGGGGTCGGGGTTGGGATGAGTTGCCACGCCAATACAAGCGCCGGCGTTGGCATGAACCGGCTCATTCCTGCATGCAGGGCGGACAACGACGGAACAGACCTGTTTGGGCGACGCAGGGAGCGTGCCGCGTCTCGGTGGGGATCGCATGCCACCACAGCACTCGCGCCCATCGACGAGCGTGCGCACTCAACATGCGACGGCCATGACGCAATATCGAGGCGCTGATTGTCAGTAAGGGCTCCGACAAGTCGTCGTGGCGCTTGAGTCATAGCCTGGCGCACGGCCGGACTCGTGCATCCATGCGATCGCTCTGCCCGCGAGCCCGGGCAGACCATGCATCATGAATGTCGCCAACGCGCACGCTCGGGGTGAATCGATCGTCGACGTGGATGCAAATGACCGCTATGCGCTTGACCGGCCGGCTGCCTTAGTGCCGCCGCTGAACAACGCCGCCTGTCGCTGGTCGCTGGCAACCAGCCATTCTGCACGGCCCGCAACAACTTCGTCCGCACTGGTCGTCCGATCGAGTCGGGTGACCGGCTACTGACACGGGTCTCTACATTTACTCTCGCAATCCTCATGACAATTTCGATGAGAGCATGTTGGAGCCGGTGGCTCGTGTCGGCATTGTTTGTGAAGTCGGCGCGGGTTACCCTGTGTTACCGGGAGACGACTAACGTCGCAGAAGACTTCCAGAACCTCCGAAATCCTCGCTCCCGGCGACACGGCTTGGCTTGATACGTAACCGACCGACAATGGGACGCTGCCTTTTGGCGGTTCGCCCAGAGCATGGATGATCATCGGCCAGGAAAGCTGGCGCTATGACTTCCGATTAGCGATTGATCTCAATACCGAGATGGCGCGGCAATCGTGGCAGCATCAGAAGCATGATCTCGTCAATCTGCTGGCGTTCCGCGAATGGGCGTGCGAGCCGCTGCGGTGCCTGATCGAAATCAATCGCCTGCGAGGCACAGGCCATCACCGCCGCGCCTGCGGCGTGTCATTGCATTGCGTCTGTTCATCTTGCCGCACGTTCCGCGCCGGGTGGTTTCAAGGACACGGCACCGTTATTCCGGCGTAGTGACAAACTCGCCCAACCCACTTCGATCATCGCGTTGACGACGCCGCTACGTAACGCGGCACGTCGCGGGATTGCCGCATTTGTGGTGCATCCGGGGAATAGCACGCGCTGGCGATCAGTCCGCAGCCGGTCGACATTGGCATAGTGCTTGCTTCGATCCCGGCCTGCGTAACGGCAAGTTCGCGGTCTGACGGTGGATGAAACGCCGACGCTCGGCGGTGTGACAGGGCAGACAACGGGGTTCTCGTGCATTTCGTAAAGCGGATCGATCACTCGCCGCCACTGGCTTCGCAAGCCACGCCCGGCGCAGGATTTCACGACGCGTTTGCGCGCAGCCGCGTTCGCGCGCGCGTGATCTGCGTCGCCATGGTCGGCGCAGACCTAGGGGCATTCGTCACCGCGGCCTTTCTGGCTTTTGCCGTCACTTTCGCATCGAACCTGTCGCCGGCGATTCGTGCATTCGATAATCTCACGACTTTGGGAGCGGACTGGCACGGCTGGGGAACCCTGCTCGTGCTGGTGGGCCTGCTTGGATATTTCGGTGGTCGCGGACACTATACGACACGCGTGCCGTCCTGGACGCAGCTCGGTGACGTCGTGATCGCAACGTTGGTTGCGCTTTCGTGCGATACCTTTCTTAGCATTGCCATTTACGACCAGCCCGTTCAGATCGAAGGACTGCTGCGCTGGGTGTTATTCGCACCGAGCCTTCTTCTGCTCCGCATGTCGGCGCGTGCGGCGCTGCAGCTGAGTGGGCTGTGGACGTTGAACACGCTGATTGTTGCCGACGCGAATGAGCGCGAGTCGGCGAGGGATGCGCTTACGTCCGATCCGGCGCTCGGCTACCACGTGATCGGCACTGTTTCGCCGCGAGATGCCGCGTCACTGCCTGATATCGAGCTGCTGCAGTTGGTTGCGGCGCGCGGTGCCAACTTCGTCGTGGCGTCTGTCGGTGGTGGTGATTTGCAAGCGGAGCATGCCGTGCTCGGTGCACTCCGTCGCACGGGCCTGCCGCTCGCAATCGTACCGGCGGTGCGCGGGTTGCCGGTCGTCGGCTTTCATCAGCACTATTTCCTCGGCCACGACATCGTTATGTTGCTCAGCCGCAGCAATCTGTCGCGTCCGTTCAGCCGCCTGCTGAAAAGCGTCTTTGACCTGACCGCAGCCGGCTTGCTGGTGGTGTTGTTCGCTCCGTTACTCTTCGGACTTGCGATGCTGGTGCGCGCTGATGGCGGGCCAGCGTTTTATCGTCACCGCAGAATCGGCGCCGGCGGTCGCGTTTTCGACTGCATAAAGTTCCGGTCCATGGTGGTCGACGCCGACCAGGTCTTGCGACGGCTGTTGGCCAGCGATCCCAAGGCCGCGGCCGAATGGGCCTCGGCACAAAAGCTGCGCCAGGATCCGCGGATCACACCCATTGGCCGCTTCCTGCGCCGCTCCAGCCTCGATGAATTGCCTCAGCTGTTCAACGTGCTGCGCGGCGAGATGAGCCTGGTCGGCCCGCGTCCGATCGTGACGTCGGAGATCGCCCGCTACGCCGAGGACATTGAGTACTACTACGCTGCAAAGCCCGGTCTTACAGGTCTGTGGCAGGTCAGCGGCCGCAATGACACATCGTACGATCGACGTGTCCGGCTCGATGTCTGGTATGTGCGTAATTGGACACTCTGGCACGACGTTGCGATTCTTTTCAAGACCGTCCCGGCCGTGTTTCAGCGCCGCGGGGCGCACTGACCACCGCTCCGCATCGGCGCTGTCGTGCGTCTCGGTATCCTGATGCCACGTTGAGGGTCCGGGAAAACATGGACACAGGCGCGTCCCGTTCCGGAATACTAACAAGCGTGGCCGGTGGCCGGCCACGCTGCGTCAGGGACCGCTTCCGCTCGGAGCAGATGGTCGGCATCCACCGTACTGCGGCGAACATGGGGCTCTCCATCGCGGTTGTTCCGCTGGTCTGCGGTCCGGTGCCAACCTGCCACCGGCCCGTGCGCAGCCGCCGGCCCATGCGGGCGACGCGTCGCACCTGCCGCCGTATCGCATCCGGATCGGCGACATTTTCGATATTCTCCGGCTGCGGAATCGGGCGCTGAACGAGGAAGTGACAGTGCAGCCAGATAGTCGTATTTCTACCGTCGTTGCTCAGGAGCAATTGGCCTATGGGGTCACCGCTCCAGGGCTCCACGCAGCGCACTGTGGCGCGACTATTCGGCGCAGCCGGGGAATTCGCACGTGAACGTGGTGGTCAAGCCGTTTGCCCCGACACGCGTCCACGTGGGCGGCCGGGTCAGCAATCCCAGCGCGTTCATCACCCGCGGCCTCGCTTCGGCACGCTACCACGCGATCGCGCGGGCAGGCGACCCAAGGTGATGCGCGGTGTTGAGAATAACGTGCTGCTTGTCTGCCGTAGGCCGGACGACGTTCCGGAACCGCTGCCGGCCCGCTACAGTGACATGATGTGGGCCAAGGATCCGCCGCCTGATGTCAGCCTGACGCGTTTCGACGTTATGTGTATGGCGCGTTTTGGCGCCGAAGACGTCCACCCCCGGTTTGACGAGAACGCCCGGGACTGTGTTCGGGCGAACTGGGGATTGTCCTTCGTCGTCACCCCAGGTCCGACCACCGGTAATCCCGGCGGCGCAGCCGCGGCGTCTCACTGATCGGCAGGCCGGGGGCCTGAGTGGAGTCTTCGATGGTTTATCAACGGTCGTTCCGTGAGATCCTGCACATCTTCCTACGGCGGAAGACGCTGTTCGCAGTGATGTTCGGCGTGGTGGGTATGACAGGCGGCGTCTACCTGCTTGTTAAACAGCCGCTCTACATGTCCAATGCCACGCTGATACTGCACTTTGGCGGTCAGTCCGTGCCGGACATTGACCACTCGGTGGGGCCGATTCAACTGGAGGGGGCCAACGAACATCGCGAGATTCTGAATTCGGATGCGGCGATACTTAACAGCCCGGAATTGCTGGGTTCGGTTGTCGACAATATCGGGCTGGCAAATATTTATCCGCGAATTGCCTCGGGCGACGGCACCGACGCTGCCAAGCAATCGCGCGCGGTCAAGGCGTTCGCGTCGAATCTCACGGTCGACGTCGGGACGCAGAGCGACGTTATCAACATCAGCTTTCTTCATCCGAGCCCGGTGCTGGCACGGGACGCGCTGCGGGAGCTGCTGAACCGTTTTTATCGGCAGGAGGCTGATGTCTACGCGAATCCGCAGTTGGCATTCGCCCAAAGCGAGGCGGAGAAGGCGAAGGCATCGCTGACGCAGGCACAGAATGACCTTGCAGCTTTCAAGTCCAAGTACAGCATCTCGAACCTGTCCGAGCAGGTCTCGCAGCTTCTGGAGCAGCGAACGGACGTCGAAAGCCGCTGGAGAACAGCTCAGGCCGCTCTTCTTCAGGCCCAGCAGCAGGAGGATGCGCTCACCAAGCTGCTGCAGACGCTTCCAGCGACGGCAAACAGTTCCGCGGCGGGTGGAGAATATCGGGCGGCAGACAACGTGGAAGTGCGACTGAATGAGTTGAGGACCGAGCGCAGCCGGCTTGCCAGCTCTTACCGCCCCGGCAGCCTGGTGCTTCGTGAGCTGGATACACAGATCCGTTCGTTGTCCAGAGCCGTCAATCTGCGAACCGCGCAGTCCCGCAGCCGCACTGGTTCCGCGCCAAATGAGGTCTATCAGAGCATCCGCACCGAATTGCTGCGTGCCACCGCGCAGGCAACCAGTGCAACGCAGCCTGTTCAGGTGCTGGAGACCCAACTCAAGCAGATCAATGATCAGTTGAAGAGTCTTGAATGGGCGAAGA
>JASHQG010000642.1 GCA_030037665.1 Acetobacteraceae bacterium | reverse complement strand
ACCAAGGGGCTGTTTGCTGAATTCGGCGAAGGCCGGGTCATCGACACGCCGATTACCGAATCGGCAATCATGGGAGCAGCCGCCGGTGCCGCGGTGACCGGCCTGCGCCCGGTAGCCGAGCTGATGTTTTCCGATTTTCTCGGCGTCTGCTTTGACCAGATCTTCAATCAGGCGGCGAAGTTCCGTTACATGTTCGGTGGCAAAGCGAAGACGCCGATGGTGATCCGCACCATGATCGGTGCGGGCCGCAGCGCCGCCGCGCAGCATTCGCAAAGCCCGTATCACATCTTCACGTCTGTGCCCGGACTGAAGGTCGTCGTCCCGTCCAACGCCTACGATGCGAAGGGTCTCTTGATCCAGGCGATCCGCGACGACGACCCCGTGATCTTCTGCGAGCACAAGCTGATGTACGACCTGCGGGCAGACGTTCCCGATGAGGCCTACACAATCCCGTTCGGCGAAGCGAACATCGTGCGCGACGGTGACGACGTGACGATCGTCGCACTTGCCCGCATGGTGCACTACGCCGTCGAGGCGGCGGAGACGCTGTCTGCCGAGGGCATCGAGTGCGAGATCATCGATCCGCGCAGCACCTCGCCGCTGGATGAGGACACGCTCCTTGAAAGCGTCGAACGCACCGGCCGCCTCGTCGTGGTCGATGAAGCGACACCGCGCTGCAGCATGGCAACCGACATCGCCGCCCTGGCCGCCGACAAGGCGTTCGACGCGCTGAAAGCCCCCGTCCGCCGGGTCACCGCGCCGCATACGCCGGTGCCGTTCGCGCCGTCGCTGGAGAAACTCTACATCCCCGACAAGGAACGCATCGCCGCCGCGGTGCGCGACGTACACCGCTACGCACGATGAGCCGGGCACTCCCCCACTCATGACCGCCGAAGCGCCGCCGCCCGCGTTGCCGCGGCGGCCATGATGGCAGATGGTGCGTGGCAGGAAGCCACCTGCCGCGACGCAGGAGATCAGGCAGATGCCAACTGACATCACGCCAATCACCATGCCCAAGTGGGGCCTGACGATGACCGAAGGAAAGGTCGTCACCTGGCTGCAGCAGCCCGGTGCGTCTCTTTCCCCCGGGGACGAGGTGCTCGAGATCGAGACGTCCAAGATCACCAATATCGTCGAAGCCGAATCGCGCGGCACGCTTGCCCGCATCGTTGCGCCCGAAGGCAGCACGCTGCCGATTGGTGGTCTGCTTGCTGTCGTCGCGCCACCCGGTACACCCGACGCGGAGATCGACGCATTCGTCTCCGGCTTCGTCGTGCCGGAGGCAGCTGAGGACGCGACCGCCGAAAGTGAAGCGCCTGCGCCGCGCGAGATGGAGGCCAGAGGCCGGCGGCTGCGTTACCTCGCGCTCGGCAGCGGCGAGGGTGTGCCGGTGCTGCTCTTGCATGGCTTCGGCGCCGATCTCAATACCTGGATGTTCACCCAGACCGCATTGTCGGAAGGCCGCCGGACGGTTGCGCTCGACCTGCCCGGTCATGGCGGCTCGACGAAGGACGTTGCCGCCGGCGATGCCGCGCAGTTTGCCGATGCCGTCGACGCTGCGCTGGCCGCACTCGACATCTCGCGCGCGCATCTGGTTGGTCATTCGATGGGTGGCGCCGTCGCCCTGACGGTGGCCGCACGCAATCCATCGCGCGCGGCCAGCGTGACCGCGATTGCGTCGGCAGGACTTGGACCGGACATTAACATCGCGTTCATCGAGGGTTTCATCCGCGCGACCCGTCGCAAGGACGCGGTCGAAGTGCTGCAAATGCTCGTGCACAACCCAGCGCTGGTCAGCCGTACGATGGTGGAGGACGTGCTGCGCTACAAGCGCCTCGATGGCGTCGCGGCCGCACTGAACACCGTCGCGCAAGCCTGGTTCGGCGGCGGGCGGCAATCTGTGAATCTCATTGACGCGCTCGGCGTCATTGCGGCCCCGGTGCAGCTTGTCTGGGGCCGTTCCGACCGCATCGTGCCGATCGCACATGCCGAGGCGCTGGCGTCGCGCGTTCCGGTACACGCTTTGGAGGACACCGGACACCTGCCGCATATGGAGAAGGCTGGCGAGGTCAATCGCCTGTTGCGGCGGTTTATTGAGAGCTGAGCGGCAGGCGAAGACCGCCCCTCCTATGCGAGAGGGGCTGAGACGCGAAGCCTCGAGACCGAGGGACCAATCGCACGCCGGCTCAGCCGCAGTGCGAGCGCTGGCCGCGCCGCGATCATCCTCGGCAACGCTTCGATTGGCACGAGAGCGGGTGGAGTGACGATCTTGACATGCGTGACGTCCGCACCCGTCCTGTCCGAGCGCCTGATACGCCGCGACGTTTCCACGGATGCCGACGCCAGGTCCGATCGCCCCCCAATCACCGGTGCCTGTGCCGACGCCTGCACGGCGCCCGTGCCGGACAGGACTGTGGCAGCCAGCGGACTGCCAGGAGAGATGCTGCGCCTCAAATCTAATCCTTCACCGGCTGACGCCGTCAGCTGTGAGTATGTTCCGACAAACGGGGGAGGAGGCAACGATGATCGAAAGTATCAGCGCGATCACCCTTGCGACACACGACATGGT
>JASHQG010000641.1 GCA_030037665.1 Acetobacteraceae bacterium | reverse complement strand
TATGTGACGGGTCGCTCTTCGGAAGCCTGATTCGCAACGCAGGCTCGGTGAATTGGCGGACCTTCACTCCAAGGCAAGTTATGCCGATATCGGCATACCATGCCGTGGCATTGGCCAACAACCGAGGCAATTCACTGCCCCCGTCCCTGAAGGACCGCAGCGCCTTGCTCACGCTACGCGGCCGAGGGTGTGTGCTTGCGTTCCGGCGCGCTGATCGCGAGAAGCAGTTCCGCCAACACACCGGCTGAGGTCGGCGTGAGCGGGACGCGCACCGCGACACAGCCGTCATCAATCCACCGGGCAAAGGAGTCTGATCTGCCGATGACCCTGATGTGGCCCGGTCAGACGGCACCGCCGCTTCCGACACAAGCGGCACGAACGGCGGCACCGAACGGCCATCCGGCTCCACGACGGCGACGATCCGCTGCTTCTCCTCCTCCGCCCGCCGTCGCCTGAGGCTGGGACCCGTTAGAATCCCGATGCGCCGAATACTCGCCTTCGCGGCGACGTTGACTTCGTCCATAATGATAGCTCGAAGCCCCTCGCTTCGGGGCGCGTCCAGCATATCCGGTGCTCAAACAGAAGAACGGCCGCAGAGCATCGGTCATGGGCCCGGTGACCTGGCTAATAAGAGCATACCCGATGAGCCATGTATTGACGGAGCGGCGCAAAAGCCGCTGAGACCAGTGCGATTGAGCCAGTTTGCGTAGGTCCACCCCATTTAGTCATGGCGGCAAAATTCGGGATGAACCCCCGCTAGTCCCAGTTGCGCTTTCCTGCGCAGAATCCCGGTGGGCAAGAACCCCTGGAGCACTGGATCCGTTCAGAGGATCTTCTAGCCTTCAATGATGCGTTTGTCGGACAGATCGCGATCGTAGCGGAGTTTTCGGCCGCCAGGCTGGCCATCGCACTGGCGTAATCTCTTAGCGTACGATTTTCAACAGATCGTGTGGTTACCCCAAATAGCGCCACAACGTCACCATCAGATTGCGCGCGAGGGCGACCATGCCGATCCGCGTCTCTACGCCCACATTGAGTGCCGCCGCTTGAAACAACGCCATCCCCAAAGGGTGGCCCAGCCGCAGCCCAGATCCACCGCACCGTCGGGATCGCCTATTGGAGCGTCGAGAATGGCGCCAGCGCGCGCGGAGTCCGATTGGGTCAAATAAAGCGGCCGCGAGAGCCAAGTCGTTCGCTCGCCGATCCCGCAGTAATGGCTTGCTCGCGTCCCGGATGCAGGCGGCGGGACGGGTCGGTCAACCGGAGTAATCGCCTGCGAGGCTGTTAAATCCAACCGGTCAAACGGGAGATGAAACCATGTCAGATATGCGAGTACTAGAGGATCATGAACTCGAACTTGTGTCGGGTGGCTCGTTTTGGGGCGACATCGGTTCCGCCGTCGACGACGTGGCGCGTGGTGTCGGCAAGGCTATCGGTGACACTGGGCCTTCGGCCAGTGGTTCGGCGCACGATAACCGAAATGGCTGGGCGTTTAATATCAGTTTTAGCCTTTAGAGCTTGCGTGACTCTGGGTTGAAGGCGCGCCCGCGAGACGGGCGCGCCTTGCTCACAAGGCACACACCTGAAGTGGGGCCTTCGTTAGTTCTGTCATTGCGGCGGGCAGGGATGGGGAAGGCCGACCCTTTCCGACAGAGCGGGGAATGCCGCAAGGAAGAGTGGTCATCGTGCGGTTCAAGAAACAGATGCCGTCATTTGAGACGATGACTTGGGAGCCTGACCTGACCATCAACGGAAATCTGGCGTGCGAGTAATTGACATACTGGCCGGAATGAGTCCGTCGCAGATCGGGGTCAACGTCACAATTCGCCGAGGACCGCACCCGCGCTGCAATAGATCAAAGTGAGCCGAAGGCCGCCGAATATGCCAGGCAAGGTCCAGGGAATTCGGACACGGCGAAACAGCCGCAGCTCAGAGGCGCCGAAAAGACGTGACATCAGCAGCAGGTCGCGGTCGACGTTTTTCAGGCCGCCCAGTGTGCTGAGCAACATGATGAAATAGCCAAGCGAGAAAGCCAGCACGCCCCTCAGTTTGTCGCCGGTGTGGGCGCCATCGCCGAAGATCAGGCACGATTTGCCCCGGTTGCCGAAAGGGTCGAGCACCGAAGGGAAACCGCCCTGCTGGCGGCGTCAGATTTTGCTTTCGAGCATACGCATTATCGAAACCACAAAGACCGTTTCAGTTCCGGCCTAGCCACGCCGCTTCTGATGCCTCCATCTCGTCAGCGTGCGGTGGTGGTGATAGCATCGCCGTCGGCAGAAATGGAGCTGAGCAAAGAAATGGTATTCCGGTTTCTTTCATGCTTGGCGATCGCCGCATGCCTCTTCTGCACCATTGAGGCCGACGCACAGAATGCCTCTGCTCCGGCAGGCTCCGGTAAGCCCGACGCATGCGAACTAATGACCCGGTCCGATCTCGAGGCACGGTTCCCGGGAATGGATGTTGGCAGCAAGCAACCGGACCTCAGCCCACTCTTTGAGGGCCTGCCGCAATATAATCAGAGCTGCCAATACAGCGTGAAGCTGCCGAGCGCGACGTCGAAGATGTTCTTCGCCCACATCATTGCGGTGGGCGTCTTCGGATGCGACCTGTGCAACACCAAGAGCGTGGCCACCAGCACCGCCACGCGAACCCTGGCACGGACGCGGGCCACCGAGGAGCAGCTGGCAGCAAATCCGTCATTTCACATGAAGGTCACGCCGCTGCCGGGTGTCGGCGACGACGCGTTCGAGGTGACGTCGGATTCCGAATACAAGATCTACGCGCGCAAGGATGACCTGGTCTATATGCTAACGCTCGACAAGTATTCCGAGCAGACACAGGCCAACGCTGTCGCCCTGGCGACTCAGATAGCCAGGTGCTGGCGCGGTGGTGTCGGAATGGTGCAGGCCGATACGCCGATCGCCGCGAACAAGGGCGTCCTAAAGCCACCCGACACGCGCGTCGTTGTCACGGCATCAGCGGACAAATGGCCCGACGCGTGCGCGTTGCTCACGCACGCGGACGTCCGCGCCGTCTTCGGTGATATGAACGTCGACTGGCAGCCGCACAGGACAATGGGAAAGCTACTTGGGGTGAGAGTTCAGCTTCTCTCCTCGGCTCCTGCGGGGAGGGCGCTTCGCGCGTGCGCATGATGGCAAACCGCGCAGCGCCTCCATCCCCACGCGGCCTGGCGAACTCAGTCGCGAAGCTGGCCAAACAGGCGGTCGCGGCCCAGGTCGTCTCGTTATTCAGCGAAAGGTCGCAGTGTCACAAGACGAAGGCCCGCCAGCCGACAAGGGTACAATCTGAGGAACGGCTTTTCCCGGTGGGCGCGGTCGTGCGGCGAGTGCACGGTGATGTCACTACAATGATGGTGGGCGGCATTTCAGGATTGCTGCTCCAGATGCTGCACCCGGCGGTGCTGGCCGGAGTGTGGGATCATTCGAACTTCCGGGCCGATATGCAGGGCCGTCTCAGCCGTACCGCACGCTTCATCACCGTTACCACGTACGGCAGCCGATCTGATGCCGACGCGGCGATCGCGCGTGTGCGGCGGATCCATGAACGGGTGCGGGGCACGCTGCCGAGCGGCATCTCTTATGCCGCGTCAGACCCGTCTCTCCTGGCCTGGGTGCACGTCACCGAGACGACGAGCTTCCTGAATGCGTGGGTTCGTTATGCCGAACCCCGCATGTCCACCGCAGACCAGGACCGGTACTTTGCCGAGACGGCGCGTATTGCCGGTGCGCTGGGAGCCGATCCGATCCCGCGCGACAGGCGAGAGGCGCGGGAACTGATCGAGGCCATGAGACCGCAACTCGCATGCGATGCGCGTACACGCCAGGTCGCGCAACTCGTGTTGACCGGACCTCCGCCAAGTTGGGTGGCGGCCCCGGTGCAAGCGCTCGGGATGCAGGCCGCCATCGACCTCCTGCCTGGCTGGGCGCGCCACATGCACGGGCTCTTCAATCCCACGTTCGGCATTCCCATCATTCGTGCCGGAACCATCGGACTCGCAAGGACACTGCGTTGGGCGCTGGAGTGAGCGCATCCTCTCTCGTCCGCGATGCTGTGAAGGCGACCGGCCGCCGAAATCGATGCAATCCCTGAGTTCAGCCGGCGCAAAACTCTGGTGCGAATCGATCGGCAATCGACGCGCCAAGCGATCGTTCCGATGGACTGGACGACGCCTACAATCGCACAGCCATGAAAATGGTCGGGAGGCTTGAAGCACGACTGATAGTCTCAGACAGGTATCTCATGGATAGTACCTGGGTCATTGATCTCCGGCATTACCTAACCCCAGCGGGAGCGCTCCCCGCAATGCCGCGGCCCGCGCGAGTACGCGCAGAGTACTGGACCCGGATCGTCGCGCAAGGACCGCGGTTTGATGAGCCGGTGAGGCTACGATGCCGGCAACGGCCTGCGCACCGCCTCTGCGCGAGGATACTTGATATTGGTCCCGATCCGGACTCTGATGACATGGTGTGGCGCTGTCCCGTTTGTGGAGACAATGGAATCATTCGCGGTTGGCAGGGAATCTTCTGGAACAATGGCGATTTGGCGGACCATTCCCAATACGTGCCTCCGACGACGATCAATTCTGATACCCATCGTCGTGGGCGAGAGAGCGGATGGATCGTCAGGGACATGACGACACGGACGCACGGTTTGTCGTGTATGCAGCGGAACATTCGTCGGCGCCAAGCCATGCCGATCGCGCGCGGCCGGTTCCGGACTACTGCGCCGAGCCGCGCGCCAAAGGATTTCGCTGGCGGCTGATCATTTCAAAAGGGTGTCGCAACGACGCGATTACGCAAATGGCGAATTGCAGCGACCGCCCGGACGGATAAACGAGATTCGGCAGAGCCACTCGGTATTGTCGTTGAGGCGACACCATATCAGCGCATGGAGCCTTGAAAGAACTGTACCCCCCGCAAGCCCCGGGGTGGCTGGTCGCGTGTGTTGTCGCGCTGAGATCTTGATGGAGTTGCCGGAGGCGCGCGGTGACGACCGGCTGCGGCGTGTCGCGCAGGACGCGGACCAAGACTCTGTCAGAACGGCTCGTCTACGGCTCTGCCGGTTGCGATCACCGTGTTGTCAAGGTCCCTACCCACCGGTATAGTTAGCGCAAACGTCCATGGGCCGCCGGTCTCTTGCAGATGCGGCGCCCTCGCCTACCGAACGTATAATAGGCTCTGCAACGGGCCTGGCGACAGTGCCAGAGTTCGACCAGCGTTTCTGGCATGCCGGCAGGGGACGTCCGCGAATGAGCCGGAGAGGGGTATCGTGCCGTCGGAAACCGAGATAGAGGCGCCTGGAACCGTAGCGTCGCGGCAGCCGCGCGTTGAGCTGCCCCACCGGCTTAAGCAACTCAGCCAGGAGCAGATCGTCCTCATCACCACCGTGTGCCTGGCTGCGGCGTTCACGATTCTCGTACCGGGTTTCGCCTCCATTAAAAACATGCTGACCCTGCTCAACGGCATTTCGGTGCTCGGCATTCTGTCACTGGGCGCCGCGATCGTCATCATCGGGCGAGGACTCGATATTTCTCAGGTCGCCTCGTTGGCCATCGGCGCGGCACTCGCCGCCGTGGTGATGCGCGATGGCGGCAGCATTGCGTGGGGCGTTACCTGTGGCTTCGCGGTTGCGCTCGGCATTGGCGTCATCAACGGTATGGTCATCGCTTTCGTCGAAGTGCCACCGCTGTTCGCCACGCTGGCAACAAATCTTCTGATGTACGGCCTGGCACAAAACTTCATCATCGGGTCGACGTATCTGGTCTACATTCCAGGGCACGCCAAGGCTTTCCTTGAACTCGGCGGAAGCGTGGCCGGCGTGCCGCTACCAGTACTGATCTTCGTTGGCCTTGCGCTGATCGTGCACCTCTTCCTGAGCCGCACGCGCCTCGGCCGCTTCATCTATGCACATGGCGACAACCCGGAGGCAGCGCGACTGAGTGGTCTGCCGCTGCGACCGCTGACCGTACTGGAATACAGCCTCTGCGCCGTGATCGGCTACCTCGCCGGACTCGTGCTGATGGCGACGCTGTCGAGTATCGACACGCAGATCGTCATGGGTACAGAGATCTTCAACGTCATCCTGGTCGCCGTGCTCGGTGGGGTCAGTCTGGTCGGCGGGCGCGGAGGTGTGCTTAGCGTCATCGCTGGCTGCCTGTTGATCGGTGTGCTGCTGAACGGGATGACATTGCTCAACATGAGCGATGACGCCCAGAATGTATTCCGTGGATTGGTATTGCTGGCTGCCATCGTCTGCGACAACCGGCTGCATCCAAGGGACGAGGAGACCGCGCGGCAGGGCGATTAAGAAGGCTGCACAAAGCAACGGTATCAAGGTCAATCACAAAGGGGAGGACGTCGAGTATGAGAAGGATAGCTGGATATCTTCGCGCGCTACTCGTGTGCGGCACGATCGGGTGCTTGCCGGCCGGTATGGCGGCGGCCCAAGGCAATACGGCCGAGCAACTTCTGCAGCAGTGGAGCAAGGACGTGGTCGGCAAGACCATCGTCTATATCCCGGTGACCTATAACGCGCCGTTGACGCGGATCTGGGGTCAGCGGATGCAAATGATCGCCGACCGGCTCGGTATCAAGTTCAGCATCCGCGATCCGAACTTCGACACACAGCGCGAAGAGCAATTGCTGGAGGCCGAGATCAACCAGCATCCGGACCTGCTGATCGTTCATAATCCGAATGTACAGGTGCTGGCCTCCGCGATCCAGCGCGCGGAGAATGCCGGAATATACGTCGTGCAGATCAACATGGCGTCGCGCTACAAGAGCGATGCCTTTGTGGGTGTGCAGCCGAACGAACTAGGCGCAAAAATGGCGCAGGCTGTGGTCGATGCCTGCGGCGGGCCAGGCACATCGCGCAAGGTCGCTCTCATGGATGGCGAGGTAACATCCGCCTACAGCATCGGCATCATGCAGGGCGCGATGTCCGTGTTCAAGCAGCACCCCGATATCCAGATCGTCAGCAATCAGGCCGCGAACTGGGACACGAAGACAGCGCACGACAAGGCGGCGACCGTGCTGCAGGCACATCCCGACCTGTGCGCCTACATGGGATGGTGGTCCGGGCAGGATTCCGGCATAGCGCAGGCAGTGCGCCAGGCGGGCATGCTTGGGAAGGTCAAGATAATCACCACCGACGGCGGCGAGCCACCGGCCTGCGATTATCTGAAGCAGGGCCTGTTCTACGAGGATTTCGTCTATCCCGCGACGCTGCAGGCAGATCAGATGATGGCGGTGTCGGAGATGCTGCTGCAAAGCGGCGCCAAGCCCGGCACGTTCCACGTCGCCGTTTACACCCCGATCGTGCCGACAACGGCAAAGAACGTCACACCGACGTCGTGTACTCCTGTCTCTACGAAGTAACGCGCACCGGCCGGGGCGCGGCCCGCGCTCCGGCTGGTGCTGGCATGTCGTGGACCGACGACCGACGGAAGGGAACAGCCCGGTGAGCGGGACAACGCTTACAGCACGGATACGGCAGGTCCAGTACTTCTGGTCGCCGCGGCAGACCTTCGCAGATCTTTTTGCCAAGCCATGGATGGAGCCAGCGATTCCGTGCGTGGTGCTGTTGGTTTTGCTGGTCGCCTTTGCGGCCACGGTTCCGAACTACGCCTCAATCTACAACGCCCAAACGATGGGCCGTTCGTACGCGGAGTTCGGCTTCGTCGCCATTGCCATGGGCCTCTCGCTGATTTCAGGCGGAATCGACCTGAGCGTTGGATCCATCTTCGCCCTGGCCGATTTCACCGCGCTGATTGCGCTCAACATCTGGGGACTGCCAGTCCCGCTGGTCATCCTTCTTACGGTACTGACAGGCGGCGTGTTGGGCGCCGTGAACGGCTTTTTCATCGGCGTGTTGCGCACAAGGGCGTTTCTTTCAACCCTGGTTACCCTGATCGTCTATCGCGCGGTGTTCGATCTTCTCACGCTGCAATGGTCCGGCCAGTTGGCAATGGCCTCCGCCTCGAGCGACGCCTGGGACGCGCTCGGCAACGACAGTGTGCTCGGCGTGCCGAATGCGGTCTGGGGTCTCGTCATCATCGCAATTGGCGGGCACGTTCTGCTCAGCCGATCGCGCCTGGGCTGGCACCTCGTCGCGGTGGGCGCGAGCCGGCGTTCTGCCCGCCACGCCGGTATCAGCATTCCCGGCGTATTATTCGCGACCTACGTGGTGACCGGCATGCTCACCGCGCTGGGTGCGGTGTTCTTCGCAGCACGACTCGCCAGCGTCGGCTCCCAGACCGGCGAAGGTTACGAGTTCCAGGCGCTGGCCGCCGTCATGATCGGTGGTGTGAGTCTGTCCGGCGGCAAGGGGACGATCGGCCGGTGCCTGATCGGCGCCGGCATCATCTTTGTTCTCGGCAACGGCCTGGTGCAGTTCGGCTATCCCGGACAGGTCACCAATGCGGTCAATGGTGCGATCCTTCTGCTGGCGATTGGTGTCGATGTCAAATGGGCGAAGAACCGCGGCAAGGCGATACAGAAAAGCTATGTGAACCCGACCTATCTTGATTACGGGCCGCTGCCGGATGCGCGTGAAGGCAGCGGAACGCCGTATGCCATGAACAGCCGCCTGCGCGGAGCCGAGGCGATCGCGCTCGACCAGGTGGAGGGTCCCGAGGACATCATTCTAGACCGCGAGGGACGCCTTTACACTGGCACGCGGCAGGGCTGGATCCTGCGCTTCTCCGGCGAGAATTTCGACAACCGCGAACTTTTTGCCCGCGTCGGCGGCCGCCCGCTCGGTCTCGCTTTCGACAAGGACGACAATCTGATCGTCTGTGCCGCCGGAATGGGGCTGTACGGGGTGAAACCGGACGGCGCTGTGTTTAAACTGACCGACCAGACCAACCGAAACTGGTTCAAGCTCATTGACGACTCGCGGTTGAAACTGACCGACGATCTCGACATCGCACCCGACGGCAAGATCTATTTCAGCGAAGGATCGACCCGTTACGACATGCTGACATGGCCGGTGGACGGCCTCGAAGGCCGTGGCAGCGGGCGTCTGGTCTGCTATGACCCGGCAACCGACACGACCCGCACGGTGGTGCACAATGTCCGCTTCTGCAACGGCGTCTGCCTGACACACGACGCCAAGTCGATCTTGTTCTGCGAAACCTTCGGCCTGCGCCTGATGCGTTACTGGATCGACGGACCGAGCAAGGGAAGGACCGAGGTCGTGCTCGATCATCTTCCCGGCAGCCCCGACAACATCAATCGTGCCTCGGACGGCGGATACTGGCTCGCGCTGGTGGCGATGCGCACACCGGTCTACGACGTGGCGATGCGGATGCCGGGCTTCCGCATTCGCATGATCAAGCAACTGCCGATCGACGAGTGGTTGTTCCCTGGCATCAACAACGGCTGCATTGTCAAGCTCGACGCGACTGCTCAACCGATCGAGTCCTATTGGGATCCGGGCGGCGAGTCGCACCCAACCCTGACGTCGATGCGCGAGGATCGGGGTTATCTTTATCTTGGCGGGCTCGAGAACAATCGCATCGGTCGCATCAAGCTGAACGGCTTCAACCCCAACTGGACCGGCTGCGAAAGCTATTGGGGCCGCCGGCCGCCGCCGGCCTGAAGCGAGAGAACCACATGATGTCGGGTGTTCTGGAAGGCGTCAGATCGGTCCTATTCGCGCGGGGAAGGCAGCATCCTATTCCGACCCTGGATGGCGCATATGTTCCGAATGACCGGCTGGAGGAGTTGCCGGTCATGGGTCCGGACCTGGTCCGGCCGGATGATGTCGCGGCTGGTCGGAACAGCGAAGCATTCGTCAGCAGCGATCAACGGTTGGTGCATCTCTCTGGGCCGGACCTGCGCGAGCAATCGGTGGTGGCGGCCTTCGAAGCACCGATCACAGCGCTCGCGCCGCTGGAGGACGGCACCCTAGCGGTGGGCATCAATGGCGTCGGTACGCGCCGCATCGGCGTTGACGGCCGCGTGGTTGCAGAACTCACCGAGGTCGGTGGGACCAAGTTGCGCTGCGTCACCGCGATTGCGGAGGACCCAGTTCACGGCGGCCTCTATCTGGCCGTCGGCAGCGTGCGGCACGATGCCGAAGACTGGGTGGTCGATCTCATGGAATGCAACCGTGCCGGCATGCTGGTTTACTGGCCGCGTGCCGCTATGACGGCCGAGGTTTTGCTGGACGGCCTCGCTTATCCAAACGGGTTGGAGGTAACAGATGGCGGCCGCAGCGTGTTGTTCACGCAGAGCTGGGCACACACCCTGGCACGGTACAGACCGGGCGGAAGCGGGCGCCCCGCCGTCGAGGTGCTGATCGAGAACATGCCTGGCTACCCCGCGCGCATCGCGCCCGCAGCCGGGGGCGGCCACTGGTTGGCAATGTTCGCGATGCGCACACAGCTCATCGAACTGGTGTTGCGCGAGCCGCAGTTTCGCCGCGAGATGATGCGCAGCGTCGATTCCCATCTCTGGATTCGGCCGGCACTGCGCGCCACGGGCTCCTATCTGGAACCGCTGCAGGGCGGCGGCATCAAGAAGCTCGGCATCCGCAAGCCATGGGCGCCACCGCGCGCTTACGGCCTTGTCGTGCGCCTGGATGGAGACTGCGAGCCAATGTTCTCGCTCCACAGCCGCGTCGATGGCCGCAATCATGGCGTGATGGCGGCACGCGAAATCGGTAATCGTCTGGTCATCGCCGTTAAGGGCAACGACTGCCTGCTTGCCAGCGATCTCTCATCGGCGGGACGCGTGTGATGAGCGACGGTCCTCAGCAGTCACACCAGAACACCATAGTGGAGGCGGACAGACGCGTCCCGAGAATCGAGGTGAGGCGGGCGACCAAGCTCTATGAGGGAGCTCCGGCGATCCAGAATGTGGATTTCGACCTTTACGCCGGCGAGGTTCACGCCCTGGTCGGCGAGAACGGCGCCGGCAAGTCCACGTTGTGCAAGGCGGTCGCCGGTGCGATCCAATTGACTTCGGGCGATGTTCTGCTGGATGGCAATGCCTGCCAATTTCAGTCGCCCTCGGACGCGCTGCGGCGCGGCATCGCGATGGTTTACCAGGAGGACAGTCTGGTCCCGACCATGACGGTCGCACAGAATGTCCAACTTGGCCGTGAGCGATTCCTGACCACTTTCCGCCGCATCAACATCAGCGCGCAGCAACTGCTGCAGTCGATGAACTTTCACGTTGAACCGAGCGACGTTGTCGCGACGCTAGGCACAGCCAAGCGGCAAATGGTGGAGATCGCGCGCGCCGTCTACTACCAGGCCCAGGTCATGATCTTCGACGAGCCGACCGCAAGCCTGACCCCCGAAGAAACCCAGCACCTCTTCCTGCTGATCGACGACCTGCGCCGCCGCGGCATCGCGATCGTCTACATATCGCATGCATTGGAAGAGGCGTTGACGATCGCGGACCGAATCAGCGTGCTGCGCGACGCTCGCAAGGTGATTACTGCGCCGGCGAAGGAGTTCACCCGCGCCAGGCTCGTGGAATACATGGTTGGCCGGACCCTGGCACAAAACCACGCCGAACGCGCCAGCGGCACCAACCGTCGCGGCGAGCGGGTATTGCGTGTGCAGAACGTCATCTCGGGAACGATGGTCAAGAACATGTCGTTCTCCGTGTTTGCCGGAGAAGTGCTGGGGATTGCAGGACTGGTTGGTTCCGGACGCTCCGAAATCGCCCACGTCATCGCTGGAGCGCGCAAACGTAACCTTATCCACGGCGGGATGATCTACCTGGGTGACCGGCCAGTGCGCTACCGGGTGCCGTCACAGGCGGTGAAGGACGGCATCACGTATGTCACCGAAGACCGCAAAGTGAGCGGGTTCTTCGAAACGATGACGGTTGACGACAACATCTACTCGAGCTGGCTTGCCTCGCTGAACGGGCGCAAGCGGTTGCTTTACTCGAAGCAACAGCGCGATCAGGTGGCGACCGACTGGGTGAGCCGCACGCGCATCACGGCAATCAACCGGCTGAGCCGTGTGATCGAGCTTTCCGGTGGCAATCAGCAGAAGGTGGTGGTGGCGAAGAGCCTGGCGCAAGAGCCGAAGCTGATCATCCTCGACGAACCGACACGCGGCGTTGATGTAGGCTCCGTGGAGGAGATTCACGAGATCATCCGCGGCCTTGCGCGCGAGGGCAAGGCAGTTGTGGTGATTTCCTCCTACCTGCCAGAGATCCTGAAAATCTCCGACCGGATTCTCGTCGCGCGCAATGGACAGATCGTTGCCGAATTCGACCCGCGTGACGCCACTCAGGAGAAGATCATGTATGCGGCGGTGCACTGAAGGCGCCCTTGGCGGCTGGCGGCTTGGTTGGCGCCGTGCTTTGCCGAACATACGCGTTCGCGTCACGCCCGCTGCCCGGCGGCGGAGGCGCGACTGTCGCGCAAGGCGGCGGTGAGCCGCGTCAGTCGTTCGCGCAGCGCATCCGCCGCCCGGGCCGCCGGTCCAGCGCCCCCCGCTCGCTCTCGCCGGCCGCCAGGGCCTCAGCGTCCTTGTGAGCGGCATGGTCGGTCGCGCGATGAAGCGCTCGGGCGGTGTGCTGTCTCAGGTCCTGCAGTTCCTGGGCGAGCTTGCTCGGCTCGGCAGCCACAGCCTGCCCCCCGCCCAGCTGCCCGTGCAATGACCCCACTGCCCGCTCAGCCCGGCCTACGCGATCCAGCGCGGCCCGCTCGCGCCCGCGGGTTTCCGCCGCCTCCTTAGCAGCCACGCGCTCGACCGCCCGCTGAAGCTCCTGGTCAGCGTGTTGTTTGGGGCCCTGCAGGGCCCGGACGAGCCGGTCTCGCTCCGCCGTCACCGCCTGCGTGAGCGATTATACACTTAGCAGCCGAGTTTTTTTGCTGCTGACCTTCGCCGCGGAGTGTCGTTTCTGGTCGGTGATTACATTCATCGCCAGCCACTCTGCGCGGCGATACCTCCATCGACACAATTGGCGACTCCTGCCCTGTAATCCCCTGGCATGTCTGCCACCGGACCCATCCGAGTAAATCGCGCGCCGGTCCTGACACTCCGCGCGACCATCGTGGCTGAGCGTCTGGGCCACCCGCCCGATACCGCGCTGACGCTCGGGCGTTTCGTGGCCGGCTCCAGCGCCCGCGCGAAGGCACGCAGCCTCGGTATCGCCGATGAGGCACAAGACGCGACGGAGCGGCGCGAGCGCGCTGCCGCGTTGAAACCAAAGCGCCAGGTGGTGCGGCTCCTCGGACGGGATGTGTGTCGTGTTGCCGCTTGGATGGAGAATAGTGCCGGAATCCACCGGTGCTGCCCGTTGGAGTGAGAAATTCGGAGTGCGATCTTCTCAATTCTGCAGCAGCAACTGCGAACTTCCAGGAACAGAACCCACGTATCAGCGGGGCTTCCGCCCAACCCGGCGACCCTCGCTACCGCCAATGTCGCAGCAACCTGCGCGGCTGAAGTTCGCAGTTTAACGGCAGTGAAGGGCACTAATTCTCAGTCCAAACGACATTCTCCTTAGCTCAACGGCAATCGCAACCGATTGAAATCCCTGCAGCGGCTTTCTCAATCCAAGTGACAGCACGACACCGGCTCGACGAGCCACTGGTGCAGGGTCAGCGCGAACCGTGCCGTATCGAGGATCTCAGCGCGCTCGATGATCGGCAGATAGGGGTCCATGCGCAGGCGTAGGCCCTCGAGGCCGGCGGCGAGCTGCCCGGTCGATCAGCCTCGACCGCGGCCTGGCGGCGGACGGCGTCGAGCCGCGCGCGGTGCAAAAACGCGCGCTGGAGCGGATGGAGGGCGAGCGCTTCGTCGAGCCGGGCGATCGCGGCCGCGGCCGCGCTTAATTACTTAGCACGTTGCTCTCTCTCTCACTCCCGCAGCCAGCCTGCTCCGCCGCGGCCACGGCCTGGGCATAGGCCGCCTTGTAGCTGGCGTTATCCGGCGCGAAGCCCTTTTTCTGAGACGCATTGCTCGCGGCCTGGTTTAGATTGTCGCAGCGCATCGCTTGCGCCCACGGGCTGTCATCATTTGCCATGATAACGAACGTTTTCGGTGCGTGTGTCAGATACCGTACCGTGAAGACGTCACCAACATCCGGATAGGTGGTCGAATTGCGCGGCGGGTAAACATTGAAATCGTCGGTTTCAAAATGTGCCTCGACCACCTTCCCATCTTGCGTGCGGATCAGGACGTTGAATCCCCGCACGTCTTGGTTGTTGTACACGACGTTGGTTTGGTAACTTCCGGTGACAATGGCGGTGCCGGCGGCACCGAAGTGGTAAATCAGCATGGTGGCGATGTCGTACCCACAAGCTAGATTGATCACCCCAATGCCGATCCCCAACACGACGAGAGCGCTGCGCCCGCCGACCGAGGCTCTGCCTGGGACGATCCTTCTGCCGGGCAGCAAGAAGGCCAGTAGAAGCGATCCGATGAGCAGGCAGGGGAATATGAAGAACGGGTTCGGCATCTTCGCGGCGGCGGCCACCACCGCCAGCACAGGATCATAGAACCCGGACCCATCCGGTGCTGCATGGTACGGTGGAATCCATTGCGGCACAGCGCTGCTTGCGCTGCTGGTCGGGGAGGCCGTCCGGGGCGGCACGGGTGAAGCCAGCAACTGGGCGCCGCTGCCAGTCAGGGTCAAAGCCTCGAATCGCGCATTCCAGTCCGGGCGACTCGAAATGGACTGCGGCACACTTGCCTGGGCGACCGCAATGTCCGCGCCATGACGCGCCGCCTTCATGCGCGGCGAGACCTGGATGACCTCGTCCTCCGCGTCATTGGTTTGTACGAGTTGCGGCCGATGCGGAGCGGTCCCGAAGCCGCGCAATTGGATCAGTGCCTGCGCAACACTCGCGAAGTGATAGAGATCGAGCGTGAGCGTCGCATCGGGCGCTGAGCCCTCCGGCGCGCCGGTTTTCAGCGCCGACCAGACACAGGTGAGCTTGCCGGGCTCGTCCTGAGTGGTATCGACGGAGAACGTGCCGTCTTCGGGCGATGCAATCAGGGCGCGAACGGCGCGGTTCTGTACATGCCCGCACATGTCGCCAGCGGGGATATCCGGTTCGGTCGAAGCCGTTGCCGCGGTCACTGGGGAAAGAAGATTCGAGAACAGTGTTGCCGAAACGACGGCAGCACCAAGGTATCGACTGACGCTCTTTGGCACGACAGATTCCCATGTATCCCGTTGAAATGGATGGTTGCAACGTTACTAGAACAACGATCGATCGACATCCATCCAGCGGTCGTCTGACGTTTCCTTCTGGTCGATCCGGGATAGGCCTGGCGTCGGGGTGATCGGCGCACACGCCAGGGTCGGGTGTCGAAGCCAGCGCTGAGCAATATCAGCCGATCGATCCCAGTTTCGCAGGGGCTTGCACGCCACGGCGGCACGACGCTCAGCTATTGCTTCATCACACGCCGCACGCTCTGTCGATCTCCCTTTCGAGTTTCGGTAAGGGCCAGGAAAACCCTCCTGCTGGGCATCGAGCGCGGTCGCCCAATCATGCCAGTAACTGTCGAGCACGTTACCAAGCCCCGCCGCCTGCGCCGGGAACCTTCGGGCGACCTCGGCCATGTGAGCCGCCGAGCAAGCCCGGGCCGCGGCCAGGCCCGCATCCCACACCGTCCGCGCCCTCGACGTCGCGGCCAGCGGATCGCCAGCATTATTGGGGAAAACGCCGCCTGCCTCGACAGGCACTGTGGTCGTGGCCTCCGGCTGCGGCGTGAACCCGGAGAAGCCGAGCACTCGTTCGATTCACTCTCCGCGTTCTGCGACAGACGGCATGATCCGCGCTGGTGTGCCTGGGTGACGCTACCCGATATTTCGTAGACCCCGACGATCGCGCCAATGATCGTCGCCGGCCTAGCCCGCACCCGACGACGTGCTGCTAGCATGCAACCATGCGTGCGTCGCCGTTTGGTCACTTGTCAGGCCGGCGAACGACGCGAAGCGCGCACCGGCGGCGAGCGTTTGATCTGTCATGCCTGGCGCATTCGCGGAATGCGGTGATCCGTTGCTGCCCGGAACATCCGGCAGGAAATCCCTCATCCCGCCGAGGCGCGCATGCACGGCGAGCAGCTCCCGGAAACCAGAAGCGGTTGCCTCACCGCCCTCGGGAGTTGCCAGAAAGCCCTGCCTCGTGCCGCTGCTGTCTTCGTAGGCCCCGGCGACCTCGCCACGGTTGTTGATGGCCACGTTTGTGAAACCGACGGCACCCGGGACATTCAGTGTGGTATACGTACCGTCGTCATAGACGAAGTCGTGATAGCCGCTGCTGTCGTCGTAAATCCCGGCGATCTCGCCACGGTCGTTGATGGCAGTGACGGAGGTATCGGTGGCGCCCGGGACACTCAACGTCGTCAACGTGCCGTTATCATAGACAAAGCCGTGGTCCTCGCCGTTCTCGGTGTAGGATCCGACGACCTCGCCACGGTCGTTGATGGCCTCGACAAAAATGGTGCTGGCACCCGGGACACTCAACGTT
>JASHQG010000071.1 GCA_030037665.1 Acetobacteraceae bacterium | reverse complement strand
CCCAGCTGACGCGAACACATCGGTCCAGTGCATCGGTACGAATACTTCGCCGCGCCGTTGTGTGTGACGGAGGTCCGCACGCAGCAGCGTGGCGCCATGTTCCGTCTCGACGCTGGCAAGACCGTCCTGGTTCAGGCCAATGCGGCCGGCGTCCACCGGATGGATGGCGAGCCGTGGTTCCGGCGTGTGTGCCATGAGGGAGGGCACCGCGCCGGTGCGTGTCATCGTGTGCCACTGGTCGCGGACACGGCCAGTGTTGAGGATGAACGTGGGCGGGGTGTCGGAGCATTCCTTGCCGCGTTCGCAGGCGCCGGTCGCCGTCCAACGCACAGGCAGCAGTCGGGCCCTGCCGTCCGGCGTGGGAAAGCCTCCAATCGCGAACAGACGGCCGCCTTCGCCGCGGACACCTGCGCGAAGCGGCCAGCGGGTCGGGGACAATGCCGCGTAGGCTGCATCATCCAGTTCGGCCAGTGCCGAAATGTCGAACACCCGGCCGCCGTCGTTCTCGAACCCGGATAGCGCGGCATGCTCGCGGAACACGTCCGCCGCGCTGTGCCAGGGGAACTGGGCCGCGAAGCCCATGCGCCGGCCGATCTCAGAGAACATCCACCAGTCCGGCCGTGCCTTGCCCGGCGGCACGCGAAAGGCGCGCTGGCGCGAGATGCGGCGCTCGGAATTGGTCACCGTGCCGTCCTTCTCACCCCACCCAGCAGCGGGCAGCAGCACGTCGGCATAGCGCGTCGTGTCGGTCGGCCAGCAATCGGAGACCACCACAAATGGGCAGGCGGCCAGAGCAGAGCACACGCGGCCGGCGCGTGGCATGCTGGCGGCGGGATTGGTACCGGCGATCCAGATCGCCTTGATGCGTCCCTCCAACACGCTGTCGAAGAGCTCGACTGCCTTCAGGCCGGGACGAGCGGCGACACGCGGCACATCCCAGAAGCGACGCAGGCGGTCGCAACCCGCCTCATCCATCGCCATGTGCGCCGCAAGCTGGTTGGCAAGGCCCCCGACTTCGCGGCCGCCCATCGCGTTCGGCTGGCCGGTGACCGAGAATGGTCCCATCCCCGGTCGCCCGATCCGGCCGGTCGCCAGGTGGCAGTTGATGATGGCGTTCACCTTGTCGGTGCCGGCGGCTGACTGGTTCACCCCTTGCGACCAGACGGTCATCACGCGGTCAGTACCGGCGAACCAATTGTAGAAGGTCTCGACCGCTCCGGGATCGACACCACAGGCGGCAGCGACCGCCTCGGGATTTGGCGCGTCAGCGCGGGCGGACGCCAGAGTGGCCTCGAAGCCCGTGGTGTGGCGGTTGCACCAGATCCCGTCGATGCAGCCCGCCCGATGCAGATGTACCAGAAGGCCATTGAACAAGACCACGTCGGTGTCGGAGGCCAGCGGCAGATGAAGGTCGGCGGCCTCAGCGGTGGCGGTGCGGCGTGGGTCCAGCACCACTACGCGAGCGCCGCGGGATTGGCGGGCAACGAGCAGGCGCTGGTGCAGCACCGGATGGCACCATGCGGCATTGCTGCCGACCAGGACGAACAAATCAGCCTCATCCCAGTCTTCATAAACGCCGGGGACCAGATCCTCGCCGAAGGCGCGCGCATGGCCGGCGACCGACGCGGCCATGCAGAGGCGCGAATTGGTGTCGACATTGCCACTGCCGATGCAGCCCTTCATCAGCTTGTTGGCGGCGTAGTAGTCCTCGGTGAGGAACTGGCCCGACACATAAAACGCCACGCTGTCGGGACCGTATGCCGCGACCGCCGTGCTGAACGTATCGGCGATGCGGTCGAGCGCGGCATCCCACGACACTGCGCGGCCATGCAGTAATGGCACGGTCAAACGGTCGGAATCGTTCAATGTCTGCGCCAACGCGGCGCCCTTGGAGCAAAGCCGCCCCCGGTTGGCCGGGTGCACGGGATCCCCGACGATGTTGGTGTGCGAGCGAACGATCAGGCCGCAGCCGACGCCGCAATAGGGGCAGGTGGTGTGAACCGGCGTCATGCGACCGCCGCGAAGTCAAGCGTGGCGTCGACAATCGCTGCCGCCGCGCGATCCTCCGATGACGGCGATGCGATCGCCGGACCGAAAATCAGCGTGTCGCGCACGGCGCGGATTGCGGCGCCGCTTTGAATCAGGTCGAAATACCAGGCGCTGTCCCGTGCATCGCCGTACAGCACTGCGCCGATCAGGCGATCCCCACGCAGCACGAGACGTTTGTGCACGCCACGGGCAATGTCGCGATAGACCACGGTCTCGGTATCGGCATCGCCGAGGAAGTCGCCCGCCGAGAACATTTCTATGCCCGTGACTTTCAGCCGCGTGGCAGCGATTCCCGGTTCATAATTGCTGTCCGCAGTACCGGTGATCCTGGCGGCGCAAATCGCCGCCATGTCGTAGAGCGGCGCGACCAATCCGCAGACCTGGCCGGCAAATTCGACGCACTCGCCGACGGCATAGATATGCGGATCGCTGCTGCGCATCGCGCCGTCAACCTGGAGACCGCGCCCGCATGCAAGACCCGCCGCCTCCGCCAGCGCGATGTTCGGACGAACGCCGACGGCCATTACCACCAGGTCCGCTGCCAATTCGCGCCCGTCTGCGAGAAGCACGGCGCGTACCCGGTCCTCGCCGAGAATCGCCCGGGTATTCGCGCCGGTCAGCACATCGATGCTGCGCGACTGCAGATCGGCAGCGAGCAATGCGGCGGACAGCGGATCGAGTTGGCGCTCCATCAATGTCGGCATCAGGTGCACCACGCTCGCCTGCATCCCGTTGCACGACAGTCCGTAGGCGGCTTCCAGACCGAGCAAGCCACCGCCGATCACCACAGCCCGGCCGCCGGTGCGGCAGACGCGCAGCATCGTGTTGACGTCGCCAAGATCGCGGAAGCCGGTCACGCCGGGCAATGTTGCGCCGGGCAACGGCAACATCACGGGATTAGAGCCGGTCGCAAGCAACAGCACGTCATAGGGACGCTGCGTGCCACGCGCGCCGATAACCACACGATGGCGCCGGTCGATCGTGACCACCGCCTCACCGCGGATTAATTCTATGCGGTTGGTGGCGTACCACGCGCTGTCATGCGTGACGATGTCCGCAAAGCGCTTTTCGCCCGCCAGCAGCGGTGACAGCATGATGCGATTGTACGTGCTATGCGCTTCAGCACCAAACACGGTGATGTCGAAAGTCTGCGGCGCGCGTGCCAGGATTTCCTCCAGCGCACGCGCGCCGGCCATGCCATTGCCGACCACCACAAGGCGCTGCCGACCGGGCGAAATCATGTTCATGCAGCCTGTTCTCCTGTCGGCGCTGCCTCAATGTTTGCCAGGAAAGCCGCCGAGACCGTTGAAGGTCATGTAGAGAGAATAGGCACTGACGCCGATAGCAATCGCCATTTCCAGAACAAGCGTGGCAACGCCGTACTTGAACCAAGACTCGCGCTGGCCCGGCGTTTTGGACGAAGTTGCCGTCATTGTGTGGACCTTTCCAGGGAGCGGGATGAATGTGCGTCAGGCTTGCTCGGCGACGAGTGCTGCGGCGCTGATCAGGCCATGCTCTTCGGGGTGTAACTCGTGGCGTGCCGCCCAGAAGTAGAAGAGGATGATCGGGACGAACATGTAGAGGGCGACATGGAGATAGCCGAGATGGATGTTCGAACCACTGGCGAAGATCAGCGGATAGACGATGCCAGCGGCGGTGGAGACTCCGCCGATGAAACCTGCCGCAGCGCCGGGACGATGCGGGAACAGCAGCGGCACAAGCGCGAAGGTGCCGCCGGTACCGAAGGAGATGCAGATACCAAGGGCGACGAGCAGCAGCACGAAGGCGTGCAGCGATCCGCTGAGCCCGGCGAGAGTCAGTCCGATCATGCAGACGGTGACCAGGATCAGCGATATGCCAAGCCAATGCAGGCGCGGTGCGTAGGGCAGCGTCCGCGCGATGAAGGGTAGTGGTGTCCAACCCTTCTGCTGAAACAGATCGGAGAGGTATCCCGCGAACGGGCGGAAGAGTGAGGCACAGAATGACTCGACGGCGGCAAACGTTCCGGCGGCTATCTGCGTGCCTGCGACACCGGAGAAGCCAAGTGCCAGAATCGCATCATGGAAGCCGCGCGTGAAGTAGCCCGGCAGCCAGGCGTTCATCGCGATTTCCAGGCTGAACGACATCGCATAGGCCAACATCAGGGCGATGGCGATGTAACGGCTCCAGACGAACACCGCGCCGCGGATATTGCTGTGCTGCTGCACCGTGGCGCGGCGTTCGACGGATTTCGCGGCACGTCCCCGCAGCAGGTACCAGGCCGCGAGGAGGATTGCGATCGCGCCCAACCAGGCGAACGCGGCGCGATAGTCGGTGCCAAAGATGCGCGGCAAGAACAACGCGCCCATCCCGGCGCCGACATTGCCGGTACCGGCGTAAAGACCTTCCGCGGTGCCGATCTCCTGCGCGTCGAACCATTGTGCGACGTGCTGGATGCCGACCACGAAGGACACGCCGGCGATTGCTACGATGACGCGCTCAAAGAACAGTAGATTGTAGTTCGTAGTGACGGCGGAGAGCATCGACACCAGTCCGCATCCGGCAAGAATGACGGCGAATGTGTGCGGTGCGCCGAAGCGGTCTGAGGCCCATCCGGCGAAAATCCGGCCGATCGGCGCCATCCAGATGGCGGAACTCGCGAGCAATCCGAGCGCGGCGACTGAGAGATGGTAATGCGCGGCGATGCTGGGACTGAATGCGGCGGTCGAAAACCACATCAGGAAGCACCAGAAGAACCCGATTGTCGCGATGACGAGTTGCTCCGCTTTGTGCGTCCTCATGATTTGCTCGTTTTGATCTCGAAAGTTGCACGCTGAGCGGTCAGGCAGCGGCTCGAGGAAACGGCAACGCCGCTCGTGTCGTCATGGCCTGCCAAGCCTGGCCATGACGACCAGGCGGTGAGCGGAACGTGTGTCGGCATCCGGAAAGGCCTCGGCTAGGCGCCGGCAGGGTGATCTGGCGCCCGCGGATTCGGTGATCCGCTGGCAGGTCGACGCTGACCTGTCGATCCGCATCACGGGACCCCAGGGTCCCAGCGAAGGCGACGCCCGCCGTTGAGCGCCGGCCTGCCAGCGTTAAAACGCCAGCGAGGATTCTCCAGCAAAATGCTTGCCAACGCGGCAGATATCGGATCTTGCGGATTTCCGCGGGCTCGTGCCCCAAGTAGTCGATGATTTTATAGGCTATTGCCGTGCTTTCGTGCACAGGAATCAGTCGTCGAAGAGAGAGTCCGCCTGCATAGTCAGCGGATGAGGAGCGGCCTCCCAACGCCACGCTGCGCGGTGCCGTCGGGGCGGGCGGCGGGTTTCATCCGGCCAGCTCAATCCCTCGGAACGCGCTACCGGTTCCAAGAGGTCTGGACGGTAGCTCTCGACTGCCTGGCGCTCTTGGTCCGCTGTGGCGTCCAGCCAACCCCAGCGGCGCATCTGGCCGAGGAACCATAGGGCATGGCCACGCCACGGGAACCAAACCGCGGGCGCGTGGAATCCCAGCCGCTCCCTTGCGGCACCGCCCGGCAGCGCAGCCCGGCAGGCGGTACGGGACAGGCCAAGAAACTCCGGCCCCAGCAAATCCGCCACCGCATCAGCCTGCGCTGGGTCGTCACACACAACACCGGCCCGCAGCAGCGCGCGCAACAGCCCTTGCAGCACGATCGGGTGGTCTGCCACCCACGCCGCACGCACGGCCAGGCATTTCTCCGGATGTGATGCCCAGAGCTCCGAACTGCCCACGGCAACAGAGCCCGCGCCTTGCTCCTCCGCAACGGTGCCCCATGGCGCGCCGGCGCAAAATCCGGCAACCGCGCCCTCCGCCATCGCCGCCACGACCAGTTCCGGCGGCACGCCGATGATGCGCAGGTCGCGATCCGGATCGGCCCCGCAGGCTGCAAGCCAATACCGCAGCAGCAGATTGTGGGTCGAGAACACATGCACGACGGCGAGCCGCGCCGGTTCCGGCTGGGCCTGCGCCCAGGCGACGAATCGCTGTCCTGCAGCCATCGCACCCAGCCCACCACCACCACCAACCCCTGCCGCGACCGAGGTGCGCAGGACGACCGAATTGCCGCCTTGGCTGATCCCCATCGGCACCAGCAGCGGTGCCCGCACGCCGCGCAGGCCTAAAGTGCAGGCCAAAGCCAGTGGCGGCAGCATCACCGCCGC
>JASHQG010000640.1 GCA_030037665.1 Acetobacteraceae bacterium | reverse complement strand
TTCGATTGGCTTGCTACGCGCGCCGCGTTTGAACGGTACGCCCAACACACGCTGCAGCTCCGCCAGATACGTAGGCTTCTCGGTTGCAAGAAACCGAGCAAATGTGTGCAGCGCGGCCAGTCGTGCGTTGCGTGTGGCGATGCCATTGTGACGATCGGCCTCCAGAAAGGCCAGAAAGTCCTGGACCCGCCGGGCGGTGAAATCGACGAGGTCGAGATCCTCGATAGCCTTCGCTGTTTGCGACGAAGTAAAACGCAAGAACAGTACGATGGCATCTCGGTAGTTCCGTATGGTGTGCCGGCTGGTACCCCGCAGTGTCGGAAGGTACTCTCGGAAGAACTGCTCGATGCTCTTGCCGAGGTCGTTGGGTCTTTGGCGTCTCACGGGGCACCTCCGGTGATAAGGTGGCCGAAGTGCCTCTCCAGCCGATCGCTGGCTGCAGCAGCGAGTTGCGGAATCCAGCGCAGGTAGTAGGCAGTCGAAACAATTGAGACGTGTCCCATGTACGTCGCAAGCTTCGGCAGATTGGATTGGACATCCGCGCCTTGTTGGTACCATCGCAACAGAGATCCGACTGCGAAGCTGTGACGAAAATCGTGGACCCGCGGGGTTCGTCCGTCGGGGCCGCAAACGTTGGCCGCTCGGAATAGCTGTTGGATTCCTTGCCGCAGGCCGGTACCCGTGTAGCCACGCACACGCGTCGTGGTGTTGCAGAGTAACGGAGATCCCGCTGAACGGCTCAGAGGTGGCCGAACTCGCTTCCGGAGATACAGGCTCAATTCCCGGCAGGCGTCTGGCGACAACGGGACGATCCGCGACTTGTGGAACTTCGACGCACGAACCTGCAAATTGCCGTGGCGGGGATCAACATCGGCTAGCGTGAGACGCAACAGTTCACCTCGACGGAGCCCGGCCGTGTAGAGCAGCACCACGGCAAGTCGCATGACGGCTGGTCGAAGCGGTGAGCGTGACGTCGGTACCAAACGATCGGCCGCGACCAACATCCTGGCGACCTCAGCCGCGCCGAAGATGACCGGGGGTGCATACGGCCTCCGATGTGGAAAGCGGTTTATATCCGGAACGAAGCAACTTGGCTCGGTACGCCGCCGATAGAGGCAAAAGTTGCGCACAATACGCTGGCGGTTGCGTCGCGTGTTTGCTGAGAGATGGGCCTGCGATACGCACCATGCCTCGAAGACGGCTTGATTGAGCTCGGCACAGCGGTGCTTCTCAAGAAACAGACCTAGACCATGGATTACATGCTCCTCATGAACATAGGCGCGCCCGAGTGAGCGTTGTCTCCGCAAATATCGGTCGGCAACCTGATCGAACACGCAGCACGCTAATGTCTCACTCATGCGGCATCCTCCTCGAGCGCTGTCGGCAGAGGAAGCGCCACCTCTCGCAGGGCTCCGGCCTCTAGCCGGAGATAAACGCAAGTGCTTTCCAGGGTCTGATGACCTAGCAGATCACCGATCACCTTTACGCCGACACCGCGATCGAGCAGCCGCATCGCAAATGAATGACGCAGGCAGTAGGAGGAAGTTTCCTGGAGCGGCAGTCCGCTCTGACGTGCGTGTTTCTGGTAGAGATCGGCGATGATGTAGCGCGTAACGGGTCCGACCGGGCTGCTGGCGCGGAGGAACAGTTCAGGGGACACCCCACCGGGCCGCTTGCTGCGCAAATAATCTCTGAGAATCCGCAGCGTTTGGTCGGCTAGAGGAAGAATCAGATCTGATCTGGTTTTGCGCTGCTTGACGTGGAGTGCCTTGCTCTCCCAGTCGATGGAGCCAAGCGTCAACGCGACGATCTCTGAGGGTCGAAGGCCGTAGTGTGCCATCAAATGGAGGATCGTATAGTCTCTCCGGCCAATCTGATTCGATCGGTCTATGGAGCGCAGCAGCCTTTGAACGAGCGGCCACGCCAGGGCGCGAGGCAGCAGTTCATCTCGGTAGGTGCGCGGCGCGTCGATTACGTCGAGCCTCTCTCGAATCTCGCCCTGGTCGAAGCAAAACCGAAGAAAGGCACGAAGACGAGCGACGACGTGCTGTAGGGTTTGTCGTTTAACCCGCCGCGACTCAAACATTACAAACCGCTCGACTGCCGCGGCTGATAACGCATGCAACGGAGCATCAGCTGGCAAAGCGTGTGCGAGCAAATTCTTTACGGTTGCGATGTGCTGTTCCAGGGTCGCGCTAGTCAGGCCACGCACCTCCGCTAGATGCCATCTGTAGTACTCAATGAGCGGTAAGAACGGGTGCGGTGCTGGTTCTCTGAACAGCAGATTGCGCGCGATGAGAAAGCGCTCAACCGCGCGTCGGGTGCGTTGTGATGACGCGGAGGCAAACGCTTGCGACAAAATTCTCGCTGACACGCCGGTATCCCAGTCAACCCGCGCTGAACCCATTCCGTCGAGGGCTTCCTTTAGCTGTCGCAGGTGATGACGAGCTGTTTGTCGGGAGTACTCAGCTGAGATGAGCCAGCCGGCGAAATCTTCCAACAAGAGGCTATTTGGTGACCCTGTGTAACGCGCATGAATGTTCGGAAATAAGTGTTCGAGCATGGTTGACTCCTTTCTTGGATGATCGGGAGAACCATGAGAACGTCGTCCGTTATGTTGAGTGGGAACAGTTGAAGCGGCTGTTGATAGCGGGGATATTGAGATCACTCCACATAACTGTGCGCTGCACATAAATCGAGTCACGTTGAGATGAACGTGACTCGATGACTGGGGCCTCGAGCCGCTCACGCCCGAAGCCCGCCATGACCTGCTCGAGATTCTCGAGGAACGATATGGCCGGCAGTCCACCGTCATCACCAGCCAACTCCCCGTGGACGCATGGCATCGGGTGATCGACGACCCCACCTATGCTGACGCGATCCTCGACCGGCTGCTGCACAACGCCCAGAAGATTGAGCTGCAGGGCGAGTCCCTCCGACGCCGGCGGAGCACGGCCCGCCCTGCCGCAACGGCCTCGCAGCCGTGATGGCCGTGGACATGACGCTGCTCCTGCGGAGCAGCTTGGACGACGCTGCGCGTCGCCCACATGCCCACCGCCACAGCCACAACAACAGAAATCGATTCAGGATTTAAAAGATTGACGCTGCACCCCGTGCGGTGCCACCTCTCAACCGCCAGCGCGGCACCGGTCCCCAGGGAGCGACATCATGTCGGAATCAGGGGGCGACATCATCTCGGTGCTGAGGGGCGACTTCATCGGAATCCGCAGGGGACAAATCGCTGATCGGGAACTGGTTGACAGCGACGATCGGAGGGTCATTCGTGATCTCCTGGAAGGGTTTGGTCAGTCCGCCGAACCGTGGTCCCGCGTGCCATGCGTTCAGTCGAGCCAGACCCTTTGTCCAATTGACGTTTGCCATCCCACCGAAGTCCGAGGACGGCTGCGCACCAGCAGAGCCACATTGCCACTTAACCCGTCTTCGCGGATTCGGCTGTGATTCTGACAGGAACAATAATTTTTGGCGTTGTTAAGTTGTTGAAAATAATGACATGGTCTTTGCCAGAACTGCCGAAATCGCGTGCGGTGAAGACCTAGTCTGTTCTCGGCCGCGGCTTTCTATGCTTAATAGGCAGCCGCCATGTTCCTGCGACCGACCCGACGCAAAAAGAACGGGAAGATCCACGTT